>CAYMVB010000022.1:0-2359 GCA_964393665.1 uncultured Desulfobacteraceae bacterium
AGAGGTAGCGGAAAGTTTGTACCACAATTTACAGAGCTTAGGTATGGCCGTTTTTTTTGATGATAGAGACGAGAGAGCAGGCTTTAAATTGAAGGATGCAGATCTTCTTGGGATACCTGTGAGGGCTACTGTAAGTTTAAAAACACTTAAAAGAGACTCTATAGAAATAAAGCTGCGATCTGACAAGGACCTCAAATTAATGCCTGCAGGGAAAGCTCCCGGGGCAATAAAAACAATCGTTCAAGGCCTCTATGATTCGCTTAAATGACATAACTTCAATAATTCTCTCCTACAACCCAAACGCAAATATAAATCTTATTGAAAAGGCATATGTTTTTTCTGCCAAGGTTCATAAAGGGCAAGTACGATTGTCTGGAGAACCTTATCTGTCCCACCCTTTAGAGGTATCCGGGATTCTTGCTACCATGAAAACTGATGAAGTTTCTGTAGCATCCGGGCTTCTTCATGACACCGTTGAAGATACATTAACGGAACTCTCGGAAATTGAATATCTGTTTGGCAAAGAGGTCGCTAGAATAGTAGATGGTGTTACAAAAATAAGTAAAATAAAATTTGTCAGCAAAGAGGAGCAGCAAGCAGAGAATATAAGAAAAATGATTCTGGCGATGGCTACAGATATCAGAGTGCTTCTTGTGAAATTGGCAGATAGATTGCATAATATGCAAACCCTCGGATATCAATCCCCTGAAAAGCAAGAAAAAATTGCAAGAGAAACCCTTGACATTTATGCGCCGCTCGCTGGAAGGATGGGAATATTTTGGATGAAATCCAGGCTGGAAGACCTTTCCCTTTATTATCTTGAGCCAAAAATATATTCGGACATACGGTTAGGCATTGCCCAGAGGCACGAGGGGCAGGAAAGATTTATTAAGGAAATAAGGGATATTTTGTCTGAAAAATTAAAGGAGGTCGGAATTGATGCGACTATAAAAGGCAGGCATAAGCATTTCTATAGCATATATCAAAAGATGATGGATCAAAATTTAAATATCAATCAGGTATATGATATCATAGCATTCAGAATAATAGTCAACACGGTAAAGGAGTGCTATGAGACCTTAGGGCTAATTCATTCATTATGGAAGCCAGTATCAGGTCGATTTAAGGATTATATATCCTTGCCCAAGGCAAATATGTATCAATCTTTACATACGTCTTTGATTACCTCGCTTGGGGAGAGAATGGAGATACAAATAAGGACTTGGGATATGGACAAGATAGCAGAAGAGGGCATTGCAGCTCACTGGATGTACAAAGAGGGAAAATGTCCAGAAAAAGGGTCAACCAGCCAATATGCCTGGATTGGAAAATTGCTGGAATGGCAAAAAAATCTTGTCGACCCGAGGGAGTTTTTAGAAACAGTTAAACTGGATCTTTTTAGCAGTGAGGTATACGTTTTCACGCCCAAAGGCGAGGTTAAGGAGTTTCCAAAGGGTGCAACACCTGTAGATTTTGCCTTTAGTATACATTCAGAGATTGGCGACAGATGTGTAGGCGCCAAGGTGAATGAAAAGATAGTTCCCTTAAATTATCATCTTAAAAACGGTGATATAGTCCAAATTATAACCTCCAAGAACAGCAATCCCAGTAGAGACTGGCTTAGTTTTGTTAAAACATCCAGTGCAAGGACACGGATTAGACAATGGATTAAAAAACAAGAAAGAGAAGAGAGCATAGCCATTGGCAAAAACATTTTGGAAAAAGAGTTAAAAAAATATCATGTTAGCTCATTAAAACAAGCTAATAATGAACAACTATTAGATGTTGCAGCTAAGTTTTCACTAAAGACCGTGGATGATTTAATGGCCAGCATTGGCTATGGAAAAATATCATCAAAACAGATACTAAACAGGCTGTTAGACACAGAAGAGGTTACAGAAGAAAAACAGGAAGGATTTGTACAGAAGATAGTACATAAGATACAAAGAAAAAGAGAACATAAGGGGATTAAAATAAGGGGAATGAGCGATATGCTCATTCGCTTCGGAAAGTGCTGCAGTCCATTGCCAGGAGAGGAAATTATTGGTTATATCACTCGTGGCAGGGGAATAACCATACATCAAAAAGATTGTAGTTATATAAAAGGGGCTGACCCAGACAGATTAATTGATGCAGAGTGGGAGCGTTCAGAGGGCGTAACGTATATAGCGAGATTAAGGATTACTAACATATCAAAGAAGGGTATGCTGGCCGATGTAAGCGCGATATTTTCTCAATACGAGGCAAATATTATAGATGCAGACGTCCATACTACTCTCGATAAGAAGGGCATATCTTCGTTTACTATTGAAGTTGCTGACTATAATCAATTGAAGAATATTATTTCACGGATAAAGAG
>CAYMVB010000023.1:0-2000 GCA_964393665.1 uncultured Desulfobacteraceae bacterium
CTTTTCTGAGATGTTTTTCCAACACTTCCTCTTTGCTCTTGCCTTCAAACGGAGGAAAACCTGTGAATGCATGGTAAAATGATGCCCCAAGGGAGTAAATGTCGCTTCTCTGGTCCAGGGTATTTCCCAAAATAGAATCTGGAGAAATGTAAAGGGGCGATCCGACAATTCCGTCTTTTTTATTGTCTTTCCCGTTTATATCAACAACCTTTGCCACCCCAAAATCCACAATTTTTATTGTGCCATCCTTGCTAATCATTATATTTGCAGGCTTAATATCACGATGAATAATATTCTTCTGGCTGACAAAATCAAGGGCTTCACATATAGTTATGAGATAATTAACCCCCTTTAGCATCGTGAAAACAACACCTCTTTTAATCATTTCAGCCATTGTTTCGCCGTTAATATACTCCATTGCAAAATAAAGGATTTGGTTTACATTTCCAATAGAGTAAATACGCGCGATATTTTGGTGATCAAGCTTTGATACAAAACGGGCCTCTTTAATAAACATATCCCTATATGATTCCTTAGAGGAAAGCTTATAGGAAATAACTTTCAGCGCAACGGTACGCTCCAGGGCAATATCCCATCCTTTAAACACCCCACCCATGGCCCCTGCGGCCATAAAAGAAACGGCCCTATAGTTATCGAGCTGCTTTCCAATAAGGCTTTGATAGAAACGAAGATCATAGGATGTCTCCTTTTCTCTTGCAGGTGCAGTTGGAGGATATGCATTTTCCTGGATAGCGACCTTTTCCCCTGTAAATAAAATGTCTTTATTTATCAATGCACTCGAGTCTTCGGATTCAGGGGTTTTAGTTATAACAGGTTGAGATTCTTTGTCTTTTTGAATTACGGAACTAAGGTAAGTGAGGATATCTACCCATTGCGTGCTTTTTATAACCTCTACTCCCATTGCCGCAGATTGATTATGATTTGCAAATGCGATATGTCTTATCTGACCCTTTACAATAGAAATACCTGTTGGTAAGGTTATTCTAACATATAATTCAACCCCTACCTTTCCTAAGAGAGCTGTTTCAATGAGCAGGCCAAGGCTATTTATATTCTTTACTTTAGCAGGCATCCAGAGGATGCCATTTCTGGAAGCCTCGGCATGTATGGGTGGAATCAAAGAAAGTCTTTTACTCTTTCGCCTCTCCTGAGCGCCCCCATCCTTTTTCCCTATCTTTATTGGTTTGTGTTCGGGCTTGCCAGAGGCAGGTATATTTTCAGAGTCTTTATGAGAATCAAAGACCTCTTTTATTCGAGAAAGGATACTATTCGTATCAATCGGGTAAACTATATAATCGGCAGCACCCAATGTATATGCCTTAAAAGCCCTTCCCTGATCATTTAAATGGACGAGGAAGATAAAAGGAACATTATCCCTTAGTGGATCATTTTTAAGAAAACGCAGAAAGTCATAACCGCTTATATCCCTTAAGGTGTTTTCGCTGACAATCAAGCCTACAGGATTAGAAGTCATTGCAGATAAAGCACTTCGCATATCTACTGCTGTATGCACAGTGTAACCTGCTTCGCTCAGCGATTTACTGATTTCTTTCAAGAATCCTTCGTCATGATTAATAAAAAGTATATCTTCTTTTTTGCTCATAACTCACACAGCGCGGGTCTTAAAAGGCTCAAAAAAACCAAAAGATTTTAAAAACCTGACAATCCGCGATAATTGGTATGTGGTTTACTACCTGTCCCGTAAAAGATAACAAGCCCTGCATAATAATTCTGAAATAATTTTTATGTATACTACGAGCCTCCAGTCTTTCTATTAATAAATATTCGGGCTGGTTATCCCTTTAGATTACTACAAATTATAAAAAAAGCCTTTACCAGAACACCATTTTTCCTTAACACTGAATTTAATAGGGGCTAAGAATTTTGGGGTTTTACATAATTCAGGCATACCTGGAGTGCAAAATATTGAAAATTTACTTCGAAGATTAAAACTGCAATGGGCGTGTTTTCGGCATGTC
>CAYMVB010000024.1:0-8286 GCA_964393665.1 uncultured Desulfobacteraceae bacterium
CCGTCACCTCTATCTGTCATATCTAATAAATCCACCTCTTGGACTACAGCATGAGAAATTTTATTGACGACAATCTGGGCAATCCTGTCACCTCTTTTAATAACAAAAGATTCCCTTCCAAAATTTATAGCAATTATACTAATTTCACCCCTATAATCAGAATCTACTGTTCCAGGCGAATTGACAATTCCAAGCCCATGCTTCAAAGCTAAGCCGCTACGAGGCCTTATTTGCAGCTCATAACCCTTGGGAATAGAGACAGATAGGCCTGTTGGTATGAGTTTTATGTCTCCTGGATGGAGGGTAATTTCCTTTTCAACGGCTGCCCTAAGGTCAAGGCCTGAAGACTCATTTGTTTGATAAGATGGTAATGGCAGGTTTATATTGTTACGTAACCTTTTAACCTTTAGAATAATCCTACTCATAGAAAAAAACGTGAATTAAAGTTGAATCTATAATTCTGATAAGCGGTTAGGCTGCCTCGTAATATAACTTTTTTGGGCTGTTATAAAAATAGATCATGTAAGAGCAACAGGGCTTAAATCAATGCTATCTTGATCTATTGGACCTAATACTGCTAAGGAAATAGTACCCGGCATAAAAATTCTTCGAGCTGCTTCTAACACTTCGTTCGTGGTAACATTTTCAATATCTTTCATTAATTCTTCATATGTTACATACCTGCCGAAAACAAATTCATTTTTAGCAAGTCTCATCATCATGCTATCCATACTTTCCAGGCCTAACAAAATTCCATCCTTAAGATACTCCTTAGCCCTCGTCAAATCAAGACCGTCAATATTTTTTTCCTGGATCGTTTTTATTATAGATCCTATTAATTCCATAGATTCATTAACTTTTTCCTTATCTGTTGCTAAGTAAACCCTTTCTGCTCCGGTATCCATAAAAGAACTAATATAGGAAAAAACTGAATAAGCCAGACCCCTCTTTTCCCGAATTTCCTGAAAAAGTCTGCTGCTCATATTCCCACCAAGGATGGTATTAAAAACCAAATCCGGAAATCTTTCCTTTTCGCGCATGGATGATGCCTGGGCGCCTAAGCAGATATGAACCTGTTCCAAATCCTTCCTATAGGTTGATATACTTGGAGTAGCTAATGGTCTAACCCTAACCGGAATAGAATCATTGCTAACTAAAAGGGGGTCAAAAAACGGTTTGAAATATCCAACTAAGCCATCATGATCTACGCAACCAGCAGCTGCAATTACAATCCTTTCGGGCGAGTAAAATCTGGATATATAAGTAAGTAAATCTTTTCTCGATATTTTCTTTACTGCCTCCCTTGTCCCGAGGATAGGACTCCCCAAGGGGTTTCTCTTCCAAAAATTTTGCTCAAACAGCGTCTGGACATATTCATCAGGGGTATCTTCTACCATATTAATTTCCTGGAGGATAACCGATCTCTCAAGCTCTAGCTCTTTTTCATCAAATATTGAATATAAAAATATATCGGAAAAAAGCTCTGTTAGGCGCTTAAGTTTTGTATCGACAATCCTGGCATGGAAACATGTCTTTTCTTTGCTGGTGAATGCATTTGAGTAACCTCCCAAGGCATCAAGCTCCTTTGAAATTTGGACTGAGGTCCTGTCCTTTGTACCTTTAAATATCATGTGTTCTATGAAATGAAACACGCCCTTCTCTCTATTAACCTCATCTCTTGAACCTGCATCCACCCATATGCCTAATGATACAGATCTTGTATTAGATAAGGTATCTGTGACTATCCTAACCCCATTGTCTAAAACGGTTTTATTATACCCCATCTTTATTCTCTCCCAAGGCAGCCTTCCTGGAGAGCCTTATTTTTCCTCTATCGTCAATTTCAAGAACCTTTACCAGCACTTCATCGCCTTCCTTTAGTACATCCGTAACCTTTTTAATCCTTTCGTTTGCCAATTGAGATATATGCACCAATCCTTCAGTGCCTGGCAAAATTTCTACAAAGGCGCCAAAATCCATAACCTTGACCACCTTGCCTGTATACAATTCGCCTACTTTTGCTTCTCTCACTATATCTTCTATCATCTCAATGGCCTTTTCAGTGCCTTCACTATCAAACGATGCAATAGAGACCTTACCATCATCATCGATATTTATCTGGGCACCTGTTTCAAGAGAAATATGTTTAATAGTCTTACCTCCAGGTCCAATAATCTCCCTTATCTTGTCTGTCTTTACATTCATAGTAACAATTCTTGGGGCATATTTAGATAACTCATTCCTTGATTGGGTTATGGCCTTTGCCATTTCGTCAAGTATATGTATCCTTCCCTCCTTAGCCTGTTGCAAGGCCTTTCCCATTATTTCCCTTGAAAGTCCACTAATCTTAATATCCATCTGAAGCGCCGTAATTCCATCTCTTGTCCCTGCTACCTTGAAATCCATATCACCATAATGATCCTCATCACCTATTATGTCTGTCAGTATAACGGTTTTTTCGCCAGATGATATAAGACCCATAGCCACTCCAGCTACAGAATCTTTGATAGGAACGCCTGCATCCATTAGTGAAAGAGATCCCCCGCAAACGCTTGCCATAGAAGAAGAGCCATTTGACTCCAAAATTTCTGACACAACCCTTATAGCATAGGGAAAATCATCCTTTTCTAATAAGGCAGGTAAAAGTGCCCTTCTTGCGAGGGCTCCATGACCGATCTCCCTTCTCCCTGGAGCACCTAATCTTTTTGCCTCTCCAACGCTAAATGGTGGAAAGTTATAATGAAAGGTAAACTTTCTAAAAGAGTCCCCATATATTGATTCAATCTTCTGCTCATCTCTCTCAGTACCCAATGTGGTCAAAACCATTGCCTGGGTCTCCCCCCTTGTAAATAAAGCAGATCCATGAACTCTTGGCAAAATGCCTACTACTACTTCAATAGGCCTGACCTCATTAAAAGAACGTCCATCTATCCTCCTCCCCTCTTCTAAAATCATACGTCTAACTAATTTTTTCTCTAAATCATAGATTGCCCCCACAATCTCCTTACCTCTATCACCGTATTCTCCACTGAGTGACTCAATCACAGACTTGATAGCGTCAGATCTCATTTTTTGTCTTGCGGTCTTCTCAGGCTGAGATAACAATTCGTTGATGAGGGGTTCTCCTATGGATTTAACCCTCTCTATAAATGGTTCGTCTTTTTCCTCTGCAGGAACACTTCGTTTTTCCTTCCCTACCTGTTTACTCAGCTCCTCCTGCATCTCTATGACAGGTTGCAATGATTCATGTCCAAAAAATATCGCCTCAAGCATATCATCCTCAGAAACAAAGCTTCCTTCACCCTCAACCATAACAATAGCATCTTTTGTGCCAGCAACAATTAAATTTATGTCACTCATTTCCTGCTCTTCAAAATTCGGAAACGCAATAAGCTCACCATTTACCCTGCAGACCCTCACACTTCCTACTGGGCCCGCAAATGGAATATCTGATATCGTAATAGCCGCTGAAGCACCCAGAATGCCAAGTGGCTCGGGGTCGTTCTCATTATCAAAAGATAAAACGCTGGTAATAACCTGGGTCTCGTAATTATAATTATCTGGAAAAAGTGGCCTTAGAGGTCTGTCTATCAACCTCGAGGTCAACATCTCTTTCTCACTTGGTCTGCCCATGTCCCGGCGGAAAAAATTGCCTGGAATTTTCCCAGCTGCATATGACATTTCTTGGAAATCAACTGTTAAAGGGAGAAAATCAATACCTTCCCTCTTCTCATTTGTAGAAACTACCGTTACTAAAAGGACAGTCCCACCCATCGTAACAACTACACCACCGCTTGATTGCCTGCCAACTCTTCCTGTCTCAATATTGATAATTTTATTGTTAATATTAGCAGTTATATTTTTAATCATTCTCTCTCCTTTAAAGTCTAAATTATTATGTATATAAACTATACTTATTTTCTTAGGCCTAAGTCTTTAATAAGCTCCAAATATTTGTTCGCATCATTTCTTTTTATATAGTTCAAGAGATGCCTTCTCTGACCTACCATTTTTAGTAAACCTCTTCTTGAATGATGATCCTTAGGATGTAATTTAAAATGATTTGTAAGATCATTTATACGTTTAGTTAAAAGCGCAACCTGAACGTTTGAGGAACCTGTATCTTTTTCATGTATTTTAAATTTTTCAATAATTTCACTTTTATCTGCACTATTTAAGACCACTTTAATACCTCCTTGAATAGTTATTTAAAAACTCTTATTATATCTAATATCTTACCGGTATCCTTTAAAATCGCAACAAGCTCTTTGCCCATTACCACCTTAATATACTTATCTAAGCTACTAGGCCCTTTCTCCCTCCAGCTCAGTTCATACATTAAGGGCCTGTATCCATTTCTTATCTTTTTCGCCAACCTTTCCGAGACTTCTGCCTCAGTTATTCCCTTTAGCGCGTCTTTTAGAGGTATAATGAAATCCTCAATCTTATCATTATCATTATGCTTTTTAATCTCCTTCAAGGTAATCGCATTGCTTACATTGAAGGAACCGCTCCTTACTCTTCTCAGAAAAGTTACATGTGCCCCTACATTTAAACTCCTCCCTAAATCAGAGGCAAGGGTTCTTATATATGTTCCTGACCCACATCCAACTTCAACCCATACATCAGGGATGTCAACCGATAATATGTTTATATAGTCAACCCTTACATCCCTTTCTTCGAGATCTACCGCCAAACCATTTCGAGCAAATTCATATGCCCTTTTACCTTTATAGTGAATAGCAGAATAGGCAGGCGGTATCTGTTTTATAATCCCTAAAAAGTGAAATATATTGCGCCTTACGTCCCCCTCTTTTATGCCTCCAGTACTCTTTATCTTAGTTACCCTTCCGGTGAAATCTTGGGTATCTGTTTCCACTCCGAGCTTTATGGCTGCCCTGTAAACTTTATCCTGTGACATAAGAAAGTTGGACAGCTTAGTCCCCTGGTTTATAAGAATTATCAATACACCTGTGGCAAATGGATCAAGGGTCCCTGCATGACCTACCTTCGCCTTTATTACATGCTTTACGCTGTCAACAACGCCAAAAGAACTTATGCCAAACTCCTTATCTATTATTATAACTCCATCCTTCTTCGTCATTTATCTATCGTCTAAAAAACGTTTTGCTATGCTGACAAATTCCATTTTTACATCCTCCGGCCTGCCTTCTATAGTAAATGCCGCAGCCCTAGGATGTCCTCCACCCCCAAAATATCTTGCTAAATCAGACACATTTACCCAGTCATTTGATCGTAAGCTTATCTTAAAAATATTATCTCCCTTTTCCTTAAGGAGGGCCCCTATCTCTACACCCGCTATAAGTCTTGCGTAATCAACAAATCCCTCGCTATCATAATCCTGTGCATTTGCCTTACCTTGCGTCTCTTTTGTAATAGTTAGTAACCCAAGCATCCCTGAATGGTAAAGCTCTATTGTTCCAAGTGTCATCTCCAAAAGTTTAAGCTTTGTCAATGAATAAAGATCCATTGTATTACGTGATATAGTCCAGGGTCTAACCCCCAAATCTATCATTTCTCCTGCAATGTGAAATGCATTCGCTGTAGTATTCTCATATTTAAAAGAGCCTGTATCCGACTGCAGTGAGACAAATATATTCTCCGCAATAGTTTTGTTTATCGGAAAATCCGCCAATTTCATCAATTTATAAATGATCTCACCGACAGATGAGCTTTTGTCATCTACGAAATTTAAATCACCGAACTGAGAATTATTTTTATGGTGGTCAATATTTATTAAAGGTCTTATTTTTGATAGCGCAGGATGAACCTCACCTAACCTTTCGATACTTCCACAATCAAGGACCAAAAGTGCATCAAATTTCGATTCCTGATCAATTGTATCTACTAAAGTTTCTATCCCGCTTAAATGCGATAAAGACAACGGAATACGGCTTGCATTAAAGGTTATGACCTTCTTTCCATAAAGTCTTAGGGTCTCACTTAAGGCTAATGATGAACCAATAGCATCTCCATCAGGGTCTTTATGGCTAGCTACTAAAAATTTTTTACCCTTCTTTAGCAAATTTGCAATATCATCTAATACCATCTGAACAATCAGCCAACTTTCTAGAGGTTACAGGTCAATTTCTTTTTTAAGAGTGTATCCTTGTTATCTCTAAGTAAAAAGGTGGGCATAATGAGGAACTAAAATAAAATTTCGGTCTCAATCATCATATTGTATTATTTTTTAATACATAACCCTTATGTTGTAAGCTTCCTTTATAAAATAATGATACGAGTAATCTTTACGAAGTTCTCTTTGGCTGCAAATACCGTTGAGGAGCTAAATACCTATTAGTTTCGGATGATCTTATCCAGAAGATTATCCATCTCTTGTCCGTATTCAAGAGAATTATCGTATTTGAAATGAATATCCGGAACATAACGCAATTGGATTTTTTCACCAATCTCCTTACGTATGTATCCTTTTGCGCTTTCAAAACCCTCTTGAGCCGATTTTTTATTCGCATCCTGGCCAAAAAGGCTGTAGTAAACATATGCAATCCTTAAATCTTTAGTCATATGTACCTCTGTAATAGTTGTCCCTTTTATTCTTGGATCTTTTACCTTTCTTAAAAGGAGGCTGGATATTTCCCGTAAAATTAAATCGCCAACCCTTTGAGACCTATTAACAGACATCACTGCATCCTTTACCATACATTAGAATTATAATTTCAACCGATTCATGTAATCTAACCTAATGCGTGTTCTTGTATATTTTCAATTTCTCTACTTTTATATAAGTATATGTATTTTTAAATATTTATTATTTCTATATGAGAGCTTATAATTTCACCTATATAAATTGAATCTAAGTAAGAGAGAACATTATCAATAGTAGAGTTAATAAATCGCCTATCATTCCCTGCCGCACAAATTCCCAATTCCGCTATTTGCCATTTTTCATTGGAGCCAACCTCTGCAATGGAAACATTAAATTTGTTTTTTATTCTAGCAATTAAACTCTTTACAACTTTTCTCTTTTCTTTAAGAGATTGCGCATCAGAAATCCGTAAGGCAAATTTAAGAATACCAACTACCAAACTAAAGCTCCGCTTTTCCTTCCTCTAATTTATATACCTCCAATATGTCCCCGGGCTTCATATCATTATAATTCTGAAGCCCAACACCACATTCAAGTCCTGCGGAAACGTCCTTAGTATCATCTTTAAACCTTTTTAATGAGCTAATTTTACCATTAAATATTACAGCATCGTCTCGTAATAAGCGCACATGAGCATCTCTTTCTATTTTACCATCAGATACATAGCAACCGGCAATAGTGCCAACCTTGGATACGTGAAATATCTCTTTAATATCTACATGGCCAATGATGTTTTCAGTATATACCGGCTCAAGAAGCCCGGTCATGGCAAGCCTAATATCCTCTATTACCTTATAAATTACATTATAGGATTTTATATCCACAGATTCCTTTTTTGCTATTTCCTGTACGGCAGGATTTACTCTGAGGTTAAAACATATTATTATAGCGTTCGATGCATTGGCCAACATTACATCACTTTCTGTAACAGCTCCAGTTGCACCATGAATAACCTTTAATTTAACCTCCTTAGTGCTTTGCTTAACCAAAGAATCTACCAAAGCCTCCAAAGATCCCTGCACATCCGCCTTAACTATAATATTCAGCTCTTTTGTTTTCCCCTCTCTAATCTTTTCAAAAAGATTATCCAGGCTTACGGAATCCTTTTTTGTTAGCATCCCAGGCTGGGATTTATCCCTCCTATTTTCAGCAATCAATTTAGCCTTCTTTTCATTTGATAACACTATAAAATCATCCCCAGCCCTCGGCACATCAGAAATTCCATAAATTTCAACTGGCATTGACGGAAACGCCTCTTTTATCTTCTTACCCCTATCATTAAACATGGCACGGACTTTGCCGACATTTTTCCCGCATACAAAAAAATCTCCCGCATGCAGAGCTCCGTCTCTAATAAGCACGGTCATAACAGGCCCTCTACTTTTATCTAGTCTCGCCTCTATAACAATTCCTCTGGCCCTTTTTTTATAATTGGCCTTTAACTCTAAAAGTTCTGCCTGAAGTATTATGCTGTCTAATAATTCCTCTACTCCTTGCCCTGTCTTTGCCGATACTGCGGCCAGAAGGGTTTCTCCCCCCCAATTCTCCACCAAAACATCATACTTTGCTAACTCCCTTGTTACTTTATCAGTATCGGTACTCGGCTTATCAATCTTATTAACGGCTACAATTATTGGAACACCGGCTGCCTTAGCATG
>CAYMVB010000025.1:0-3241 GCA_964393665.1 uncultured Desulfobacteraceae bacterium
TCCTCACCGTTAGTTGACCTTTGCAAATCAGCAAATTCACAATTAGCATAACGCAAACCCTTTTTACCTGATTGAACACTAACATAAAAACCATAAAAAGTTAAATTCATTTTTCTCATCTTTAATGCTGAAATGGGTAAAGCTGGATCTCGATTAAATCCCGGGATCTTAAAGAATGAATCATTCTAAAACAGTTTATTGTTTCAAATCATTCAGGCCCGCTGCGATGCTATTTTAACACCCAGCATTTCACGCTGAACCATTTTACTCTTCATAAAGGATTAATCGGAAATTCAGCGATTTTCTAAAGCATATTATTATAGAAAATAGAATAAAACGGTTTTATAATAGAAATTTCAGGCAAATGACCTTTCCCCAAAAAATCAGCAAAATAACTTTTTAATTCCGCCAATCATATTTCATCTATGCTTGTTAAAGATTTTTTAACCCCCCTTGACAACTTTGAAAAGCTGATTATTTATTTTTATAAAAATACCCATCGATCGGTGGACCTTCTTAAGAGCTCTGAAAATGGTTAATTAAAATCGTAGGATATAAAAGATTTTACAAGGCTGTTATTGGGGCTTTTTACATGTAACCTAAATGCAAATGAAAGGAGGTATGAGCTATGATATTACGAAAAATTACTGATTGGCCTGCGAGGGTCTTACCAAGTCCTTTTGAGGAATTGGAAAGTATAAGAAGACAAATGGACCTGCTAACTGAAGGCCTAACAAGGAGTATGTTAAGAGAAACAGCAGCCGGAGTTTTTCCTCTTATGAATATTACAGAGGATAAAAACAATTATTACATCAGGGCCGAGCTTCCGGGCCTCAAGGCTGATGAACTCGATATATCCCTTACAGGTGATAGCCTTTCTATCTCCGGCGAGAGAAATCTTCCCGTTGAGGAAGAGAAAGCTCAATATCACCGCAGAGAAATGGAGCAGGGGAAATTTAGCAGGATTGTCAGCCTGCCCTCTCAGGTAGATACAGAGAAGGCGGAGGCAAGTTGTTCTGACGGAATTCTCACAGTGGTTTTGCCAAAGGCAGAGGCCACGAAACCAAAACAAATTACCGTCAAGACATCCTAATATCAAAAATGAAAGGAGGTATACATGATGGCAAATACAGAAAGTAAAGCACTACAAGCGAAAGAGAAATCAGAAGTGACCTCGCCGGCTGAGCAAACAAAACCTGGTCTGGTATTTACTCCAGCAGTTGATATATTCGAAACTGACAAAGCTATTATCTTGTTAGCAGACATGCCCGGGGTAAAGACCAAAGCCCTCAGCATCGACCTCCACGAGAACACACTTACCTTAGACGGCGACGTAAATTCACCTGAAGGCGCTGATGAGGTCGATGTCATGAGAGAATATAGCACAGGAAAATATTCCAGGCAGTTCACCCTTTCACAGGTCATTGACCAGGAAAAAATTAATGCTGAAATGAAGGATGGGGTCCTTCAATTAAAACTTCCTAAGGTTGAAGCTGCAACGCCTCGGAAAATAACAGTTAAGGGTTAACAAGAAGGCAGCTAAGCCTTGTAGATACTGTAAAATAATGAAATTAACCATGTAGCTTAAACAACTGAGCGGCTTTGGAAGAAAAAGATTACACGCTTAAAGCAAGCCGCTCTCTTGTTTGAACTTATTGCTAAAGAAAAAGCATTGGTTACTTTAGGTGAAAGGAGGATAGACCATGGAAGTATCTCAAAAAGCAAAGAAGAAACTGGATGAGGCAAGTAAGGAGATAAAAGAGTCTATTGACAATGTAAAAAAAGAGGTGACGGAACTTACAAAAAAGGTAAAGGAAAAACTAAAGGGAACAGGCCAGGATATGCGTGAATCAGCCGATGATCTTAGTAAAGAATTAAAGGGGCTTTCAGAAAAAATAAGAGAACTTGTCCCCAAAAAAGCCAAGAAAAGTCATCTACCTGTTAATGTTGAAAGGTATACCGGTTTTGAGCCTGATGCCTGGTCACGATCTTTTCTAGATTTACGTAAGGCTACTAATCGCCTATTTGATGACTTCTACAAAAATCTAAGGATGCCATTGATGGATGAGGAAGCTCCCTGGGCCTTTAAAACAGATATTTGGGAATCAAACTGGCCTCGCGTTGATATGAGCGAATCAGATAATGATATAGTAATAACGGCAGAGCTTCCGGGAGTAGACAAAGACAGTGTTGATATCTCAGTCACTGACAACAGAATAACAATTAGCGGCGAAAAAAGAGAGCAACAAAATTTGGAGGAAAGGGGTTATTATAAAACAGAACGTTCCTACGGTTCTTTCCAAAGAAGTTTTTATCTTCCCTGCAAGGTGGAATCAGATAAAGTCGATGCACATTTTACAGATGGTGTGCTAACCGTTAATCTGCCAAAGTCTATGGCTGAATCTGAGCGAATCAAAAAAATTCCCATTCGCAGTGATTAAACTAACTACCACCATATAATTTGGTGGTAGTTGACTAAACTACGTAGCTTCCGTTACTTACTATAAATTTCAATCCTCTCCTATAAAAACTAATTAGACAGATTGAGTCGTGTTCCTGCCTGATTTATCAAGAAGGCATCACCAAGCGCCGCTGATATTCTACTAGACGCATGAAAACCGGTGCAATGTGATGCTCCCAGCTTTTTAACTCCTAATTTTTTAATTTCAGCGACAGTCTTATCAATTCGTTCATCAGTAGCAGGGAATAGGTGAGTTCCTCCAACTACTGTATTTATAGATTTTACCCCGGTAAGATCTTGCGCTCTATACAAAGTATTGATGATTCCACGGTGAGCACATCCGGTAACCACTTCAAGGGCAGAACCATTTTTAATAACAATTGCAAGATCATCAAGCATTGGATCTGGCTTTAGGGCGCCATCCTCCAAAACCTGTTGAGCAGGCTCAATTACTTCATAATCAACCACCATAGGAATTTCACCTGTGGTCATAACATTCTCCGCAAGTTCAACCGGCTCTCTGCTTAAGGTAAAAACTGCACCCAAACTCTCTAATTCTTTTCGTTGAAAGGGGATTCCAGAGTAAATAAAAATATCATCAGTCTTATAGTATTTTGGAGCCCACATATCAGGGTGAGCAACTATCTCAACTTTTTTTCTCATCATGGTGAGCAACTCACGTAATCCTCCAGTGTGATCCAAATGGCCATGGCTCAAAACTATTTTATCGATACTGGAAAGATCTATACCCATTTTAAGCGCATTGTATACTGCGGTACC
>CAYMVB010000026.1:0-14120 GCA_964393665.1 uncultured Desulfobacteraceae bacterium
CATAAGCCTGAATGTTAAACGTGGGAACTGAGGGTGCTTAATTCCAGGATGTTGCACGTAACCCGGCCTTACCCGGAAATGTACTTCTTGCCTTCATATATAAATTGCTTAAAGGCCTGTCTGCGCCTGCCTGTGCGTGTCCGCACGCAGACAGGTTCATCGCACAGGCAGGCCTGTATGCAAATGCATAGGCAGGAAGGCAACCCTGAACCTTTGAACCTGTGAACGTTTACAAATTCCTTTACTATTGTTGCATTAACGAAGAAAAAGTAAAAAAATGGAAACTTCGACTCTTAATTTATATAGTAGCACACATACAGGCTCCTTACCTACCATTTTATGAAAGCGAGATCATTTTGACAACATTTTCCTGATTTGTGCCAATTATATAAACAATCTCCGTGCACACCGGTTAAAGCTCATAAAATTTCTTTGGGTTTTTCCTTTTATTAAAGCCTATGGTTTGCTAACTCGTACGTGTATCTTGCAATGCCCACATAAAATTCCGAATGCCCTTTACTCTTATATCATCGCACAATACACTCAGAGGCAAACACTTCCATCATCTCCCTGAATTCCTCCATTTTCTCATCTGAATAACCAGGGCTGTTAATGAATTCTGTATCCAGTGTCTTGGATGGAACAAATTTTTGCAGAGCATACAGGCGGGCATTATTTATAAGTAGGCCAATCTTTAAAATATCATCCTTGCGTAATAAGTCCTTCACAACCGTTGTTCTGAATTCATATTCTAACCCGGAATCCCTGATCAGGTTTATACTCCTGAGGATTTTATCCGTATCAATACGTGCCCTGATCACCTCACTATATTTATCAATTGGAGCCTTTACATCCATTGCAATATAATCAATCAACCGATTTTTTATCACATTTTCCAACTCTGAGGGCAGGCTTCCATTTGTATCCAGTTTTATCAGGTATCCCAGTTCTTTTACCCGTGTTAAAAATGTACCCAGGTCAGACTGCAAAAGGGGCTCTCCGCCTGTAACTGTTAAGGCATCAAGCTTGCCCTTTCTCCACTCTAAAAATGATATAATTTCATCTTCTTCAGGTGCAACATAATCCTGCCGGTTAAACTCAACAAGCTCAGGGTTATGGCAATAAGGGCACCTAAAATTGCAACCCTGGGTAAAGACAATTGCACATATTTTACCCGGGTAATCAATAAGCGAGAATTTTTGAAATCCCCCGAAAATCATATCTTAATAACCGGTTATAAATTATAAAAAGACCTACTGTAGGTAATCTTTATCAGACACTAAAGGCCTTTCTCATCTCAAATTCTGTCTGTTTTCCCTTATTCCACTGCTTTATGGGCCTTAAATATCCAACAACCCTTGAATACACCTCACAAGCAGCCCCGCATTTTGGACATGTATAATGCTCTCCATTTATATATCCATGGGCAGGACAAACACTAAAGGTTGGCGTAAAGGTGAAGTAAGGCAAATGATAATTTTCACATATCTTCTCAACCAACAGCCTAACGCTCTTCCAGTTGGTTACCCTCTCGCCTGCATAAACATGAAAGACGGTTCCTCCTGTATATTTTTGCTGTATGCTGTCCTGCAGGTCCAGCGCCTCAAAGACATCGTCCGTAAAGTTAACGGGAAGATGAGTGGAGTTCGTGTAAAATGGCTCCCCCTCATTATTTTGCCCCGCAGTGATTATATCTGGATAATGCTCCTTATCAATCCGCGCCAAACTATAGGACGTGCCCTCTGCAGGCGTTGCCTCAAGGTTATAGTTATTCCCTGTTTCCTTTTGAAAATCAATCAGCACATCTCTCATGAAATCCAAAACTCTAATTGTAAATTCGCTCCCCTTCTTATCACCCAGGCTCTTGCCAAAAAAATTCTCGCATGCCTCATTCATACCGAGAAGCCCAATAGTTGAAAAATGATTCTTCCAGTATTCATTAAACCTTTTCTTTATGTCCCTTAAATAATATTTCGTATATGGATAAAGTTCTCCATCTGTAAATTTTTCTAATACCTTTCGCTTTATCTCCAGGCTTTTTTCAGCGAGAACCATTAATTTTTTTAATCTCTCAAAAAACTCACCTTCGCTCTTACTTAGATATCCGATTCGAGGCATATTAATGGTGACAACACCTATAGAACCAGTCAATGGGTTCGATCCAAAAAGGCCCCCTCCTCTCTTCTCTAATTCCCGGTTATCTATTCTCAGCCTGCAGCACATACTCCTGGCATCCTCTGGCTTCATATCTGCATTCACAAAATTAGAAAAATACGGCACACCATACTTGGCCGTCATCTCCCAAAGATCATGTAGCACCGGATTTTCCCACTCAAATCCTTTTATGATGTTGTATGTGGGTATCGGAAAGGTAAAAACCCTTCCGCTGGCATCACCCTCCGCCATTACCTGGAGAAATGCCTTGTTGAATACATCCATTTCTTCCTGAAAATCCCCGTAGGTAGACTCCTGAGGCTCACCGCCAATAATAACGGATTGATCCGCGTAATATTTTGGCACTGTCAGGTCAAGCGTCACATTGGTAAAGGGTGTCTGAAATCCCACCCTGGTAGGCACATTAATATTAAAAATAAACTCCTGCAGGGCCTGTTTTACTCCCTTATAGTCAAGCCCGTCGAATCTGATAAAGGGCGCTAAAAGGGTGTCAAAATTAGAAAATGCCTGGGCGCCTGCTGCCTCACCCTGAAGGGTGTAAAAAAAGTTCACTATCTGCCCTAAGGCACTCCTTAAATGCTTCGCGGGCTTGCTCTCAATCTTTCCCCAAACACCCTTGAAGCCCTCAAGCAACAAATCAAAAAGATCCCAGCCTACACAATAGACGGAGAGAAGGTTTAAATCATGGATATGAAAATCACCCTGGAGGTGGGCATCCCGGATATCTGGAGAATAAATTTCATTCAACCAGTAGATTTTACTAACCTCAGAGGATATATAATTGTTTAGCCCTTGAAGGGAAAATGCCATGTTGCTATTTTCATTTACCCTCCAATCCGTCTTTTGCAGGTACTGGTCTACTAAATCAACACTCGCCTTGTTGGCAATTTCCCTCACCCTTGCATGCTGCTCTCTGTAAATTATGTATGCCTTGGCCGTCTTACGATACACGGAGGACAGTAAAACCTCCTCCACGATATCCTGAATTTCCTCTACACTTGGCGGTTTGGAGGTATGCCCATAAATAGATTCCGCCACATTGAGCACCTTTACAGTAAGTCTTTTAGCAACAAGTTCGTCAAACTCGCCTGTGGCCTTTCCAGCCTTCAATAAGGCCTGGGTAATCTTTCCCGCCTCAAAACGTACGACTGTTCCGTCTCTTTTCTCTATAAGTCTGAGCATAATTTTTCTCCAAATATCATTTTCTTAAGCAACTTTTGCTACCCTGTTTATATATAATCTATATATTATCTTAAGTATAATCAATCAGGCAAGGATAATTACCTGCACGCCCTGCAAGCAATTCTGTCTGTATTTAGTCAGTTTGATCAAAAGGTTGCGTATGTGAACTTCTTTTTATCCTTTCCATTTATAGCGCTGGACATCTTAGGCGTCTAAATTAAAGAAATAAAAACAATTTTAATACACCAGCATGCTATCAGCCAAAGGATGGCAGAGGTAATCATCAGGTTGCATGCCCTTTTAATATCTTCCATGTTTGATTCCCTAAAAGAGCTGCCTATATATGGTTTTTCTAAGAGATTTCCCTTGTAATAACTTGGGCCTCCAAGCCTTATACCGAGCGCTCCCGCGAAGGCCGCCTCGGAGAAACCGGAATTGGGGCTGAGATTATTTCTTCCTTCCCCAAGGGCAGTCATAAATGCCCCTTTCATGCCACCCTTTGATATAATTGCGGCAAGGCTAATAAATATAACGGAGATTCGTGCGGGGATGAAGTTGGCCGCATCATCAATACGGGCTGCGCATTTTCCAAATTCCCCATATCGTTCATCCTTGTAGCCAATCATTGAATCAAGGGTATTAACCATCTTGTAGGCAAATGCCAGGGGTGCTCCACCAATGAGCGCAAAAAAAAGGGGCGATATAACCCCATCTACCAGGTTTTCGGCCACGGTTTCAACGGCCGCCCTGCTAACTCCTTTTTCATCAAGGTGCTCGACGTCTCTGCCAACAACCTGGGAAACATTTATTCTTGCATCGTCTACATCATTATTCTTAAGGCTTCTGTATATGCCCATTGCTGCGGACCGTAACGATTTTATAGAAATTGAATAGTATATGACAACAACCTGCATTGCTATACAGAGATATGGATGCAAGATATTGGAAACAAATACAATCGTCCACGTAATTACAGAGGTGATACATATAAGCGAAATGGCGAACACACACCCTGAAGTAAATAAACTAAACGGCAACGTTCTAAAATATGGCTCCCATTTTTCTATCCATGTACCCAGCCATCTAACTGGGTGCGGAAGGGTCAAAGGGTCTCCAATTATGAGGTCAAGGAGAAAGGAGGCAGGGAGTATAAATGAATATAAGGCAAATTCCATATCAGCCGAAAACTCCTTGAAGCTTTTCTGCCACTATGGCGTTTTCACGTGAGCCCCTCAATGAAACACGAACAAATTGATCTGAAAGCCCCTTAAAATTGCTGCAATTTCTCAACAATATCCTCTCATTCGCCATATCATTGCACATTTCTTCTGCATTCAGGCCATGTTCAATTTTAACAAGGAAAAACGGCACAGTGCTGGGAAATATTTTAAGCCCTGAAACACCCTCGAGCCTCTTTATGAACAACTGGCCCTCTTTCTCAACAAATGACTGCGTATCCCGTAAAAAATTGGATGTCTTCTCCTTATCTTCCATCAGGTAACAGCCTGCTGCCTGAGCCAACCCATTCACAGACCATGGTTCGTAGTAAGAGGCAAACTTTTCTATACTATCTTTAGGTGCGACTAAAAATCCAAGCCTCAATCCCGGAATCTTAAATATCTTCGAAAATGAGTGCAACACAAAAACATTGGGCAGGCCGCAAGTTAGCATCGTAGCCTCCTCGTACTGGGCAGCAAAAGGCAGATACGATTCATCTATGATAAAATGTACATCAGGGTATTCCAGGCACACTGTAACTAAATCCACTCGATTAATCAGGCTGCCTGTAGGATTATTAGGATTGCATATAAAGACCGTGTCAATTTTATCGAAATATGCCCTTAGGGTGAAAAGATTCATTTCATAGAGTTCACCCTCGTTTGTCATTACGTATGTAAAGTTTATATTGTGCATCTTACAGGAATCTTCATAATCACTGTAGGTTGGACCCAAAATCAGGGCATTTTTTGAACCAAGCGCCAACGGTATGGTAAATATAAACTGGGTAGTACCGTTTCCAGCAAGAACACAATCGGCCTCTATAGTATAGTAAGCTGAAAAAAGCTCAATGAGGGACCTGCTGTCTACTTCCGGGTGAATGGTAACAGCGCTGATGTTCTCTCTCACATAATCAACCAGGCCTGGCATTGCCCCAATGGGGTTTGTATTGCTGCTCATGTCAATAAAATCCTCAGGCCTGCATCCAACCGCCCTGGCCATAGAGTAGATATTGCCACCGTGCCCCCTTATCATTACCTTACCCCCAAACCGGCAACCATAAAAAGGATAGCCTCTTCGGTCTCTGCCATTGCTCCGATCATATCTCCTGTTATACAATTCATTTTCCACTTGTAGTAAAAAAGCATGAGCAATGCCACTAAAATAAAAGAGGCGTTTAGCCAAACAGAGGGTGTACCTAAAAATATCGAAATTATTATGGGCAGCACTATACTTACCATTGAATATAATGAAATCTTGTTTGAAAAAAAATCGGTTCCAATCCCTGCGCCAGGTCTTCCGTATGGTAAAAATTTCATGCCTAACATCATTGATCCCCTGGCATAAGACGGTATAATGAGCAAATACAATAACCGGTTTTCCGTAATATGCTGTATCCCGGCCCATTTAATGGCGAGGGCAAAAAAGATTGCAAGTAAGCCCATGGCCCCAATCCGACTATCCTTCATTATATGTAATATCTGCCCTCTATCCCTATGACTTAAGAGACCGTCCGCGGTATCGCCTAAACCATCCAAATGAAGTCCCCCAGAGATAATCGCGAGCAGCAAAACATCTAAAAGTGATACGATAGGGGTAGGCCATAAATTTGAAAGGATAACATCTCCGCATGCGACTATCAGTCCAATAAAAAGGCCAACAATGGGAAAATAGGGAATAGTCTTTGGTGCATCAAATTTCCTATTCCTTCCAAATGGCAAAACAGTTAAAAACTGGAACGCAGAAAACAGATTATTCACAAAACATTTCTCGGGAAAGCACCCATTACTCCTTGCTTACCCCTGCCTCCTCAAAGGTAGATACCTCTCTTATTATTCGGGCTGCGGCCTCAATAATCGTCATAGCAAGTGCGGCGCCTGTGCCTTCCCCAAGCCTCATTCCAAGATCAAGAATTGGGGAAAGTCCCATGTAGTCAAGTATAACTTTGTGACCCTTTTCCTCGGATTGATGGCTGGCAAACATATAATCTTTCACGGTTGGACACAGGCTATAGGCAATAAGTGCGCCTGCACCGGATATAAAACCATCTATCACCACTGGTTTTTTGAAAAAGGCAGCCGCCAAAATACTGCCGGCAATAGCGCCGATTTCAAAGCCGCCAACCTTTGATAATACATCAAGGGGATCATTAGGGTCTGGATTATTCAACGTTATGGCTGATGTAATGACATCACATTTTCTATGAAGCCCATCATCATCGAGGCCTGTTCCTCTTCCTGTCACATCCTCCACCTTTGCTCCAGTCATAACAGAACCGATCGCGCTTGATGGAGTTGTATTGCCAATTCCCATATCTCCTGTGCCCAGCACCTCGATGCCCTCGTTAAAAAGGCGTTCCGCCGCTTCAAAACCAACCATGATTGCTGCCTGCGCCTGCTCTTTAGTCATGCTGGGCCCCTTGCTGAAATTATTTGTACCTTTCGCGATCTTGTTTACTATTAAACGCCTATCGCTATAACTTTCAGGGTCTAAATCCGGTATAATTCCCACATCTACTACCGTTACCTGGGCATCTATCCGCCTGGCGAGAACATTTATCCCTGCCCCTCCCCTTAGGAATGTCTTTACCATCTCCCCGGTTACAACCTGCGGGTATGCGCTTACACCAGAGGCTGCTATCCCATGATCGGCTGCCATCACCAGAAATGCCTTCTTTTCAACCGAAGGCAACAATGTCCTCTCGATCCCGCAAAGCCTTTCCCCTATACTATGCAATTCGCCTAAGGCCCTGAAGGGCATCACTAATCGGGCCGTGCGCTCCCTTGCCTTTTCAATAAAGCCCTGGTCAACGTCACCAATACCTTCTATGATTTCTGACAATTTCATTTTTTCCTCCTGGACAGACCCATCCGGCTTGTAAATCCATTTAGATTAATACATGTTACCTGAGTCTGCCCTTGATCACATTGGGAATGCCTGCCACGGTCAATACCACGGTATCAGAACACGCGGCAATTCTTTGATTGGCAATCCCTACTACATCTCTAAATATTCTTGATATGGTATTATCAGGGACAACACCATAACCAACCTCATTAGAAACGGTTATTATAGATTGGGGTGCATTTTTTATTGTCTCTATAAAAAATTCTATTTCCTCAAGAATCTGTGCTTGATCTTGATCGGCCAGTAATAAATTGCTTACCCACATAGTCAGGCAATCTATAAGAACAACATCCATGTCTTTCGGCAGAGAGGAAATGGCGCTGGAGACACCCTTTGCTTCCTCTACAGTTATCCAATCACTGCCCCGCTGTTCCTGATGTCTTCTTATTCTATCCCTCATCTCATCGTCAAGGGCCAGGGAGGTAGCCAGGTATAGCTTCTTGGTAAAATGCCTGTTTGCATAATCAAGGGCAAACCTGCTTTTACCGCTTCTGCACCCGCCGGTTACAAAAAGTATTTCTTTCAAATTTTACCCCACAAACTTTGGTTTAATTTATATTCCTTCTTTGTATCTGTTTAGGCATTAAGAGACAAAAAAGCCGATATAAACGAACAGATACACATGTGGCCAGGTTTTCTCAACACTATCAATACACTGAAATATAAGACAGGCACATCGATGCAACAGCACCATATTCCTTGTGGTTAGGTGGCTTTGCGGCGCTACGCCTCAAGCAGTTAGCCTTTATTAACTAAAAAAGGGTTTCGATAGATTACAAACATAACCTGTCGAAACCCTTTACCATCAGATTTCACTATAAAATATTTTATATCTCAACAGGTCTTCTGGCTCCCCCGCCTTTTTAACGGCCTTCCCATCCATATTTGGACAGTGACACACCATGGCTAAAAAGGGTCTCTTTTCCAAATGAAACCGGAAAAGAGCGGGGTTACAGCGGCGGGACCGCCACGGATTCACACCGTGTTCCGTTATGCTGAAACTATATAATTAAATTACATATAGTAATTTTTTAAAGACAAACATATTTCCCAGAAAAAGGCAAGCATTTTTAAGGTATTTAAAACGATTATCTATCGACCTTGATTCCTGCTCATCTTTAACCTATAGTAAATAAAATTTTAAACATGTTATAAAAATGGCTAAATCTATTATGTTTCTGGGAACCGGAAGCGATGTTGGAAAATCCATTGCAGCCGCGGCATTTTGCCGCCTGTTAAAAAAAAGAGGCTACAGGGTCGCGCCATTTAAGGCCCAGAATATGTCCAACAACTCGTTTGTTACCATAGAGGGAGGGGAGATCGGCCGTGCCCAGGCCGTGCAGGCAGAGGCCGCGGGTGTACTTCCTTCAGTTCATATGAACCCAATCCTGCTCAAACCATCCTCAGAATATGGATCACAGATTATTGTCCGGGGAGAAGTCCTTGGACAGATGGATACCATGTATTATCAGGATTATAAGCATAGGTTAAAAAAAATTGTCAGGGAATCCTATGAAACACTTGCCAGCATGTATGATTTTATCGTGATCGAGGGGGCCGGAAGTTGTTGCGAGATGAATCTCAAGAAATACGATCTGGTGAATCTTCCCTTTGCAAAGCAAGTTGGCGCGCCTTGTGTCCTCGTTGCGGATATAGACAAGGGTGGTGTGTTTGCGCAGATTATTGGAAGCATGCATCTCATGAGTCCAAAGGAAAAGGCCCTCATAATCGGTTTTCTCATAAACAAATTCAGAGGGGATCGCAACCTGTTTGATCCAGGCGTAGAATTTATCGAAAAAAAGACAAAAAGGCCGGTTTTTGGCGTAATACCCTTTTTCAATGATATAGTAATAGATTCTGAGGACTCAGTGGTAATTCAGGGAGATAAGAGGGTCATCAAAGAAACAAAAGATAAGGGCATTAATATTGCGGTAGTGCGGCTGCCCGGGATATCCAATTTTACCGACCTTGAAATCCTGGCACTGGAAAAAGATATTGTGGTTAATTTTCTCTTCAGGCCTGAAGAGATTAAACAAGGCTATGACCTTATCGTCATCCCTGGCACAAAGAATGTTATGGAAGACGCTCTCTGGATACGATATTCCGGATGGAAAAAGGCACTAGTAAAGTTCATTGATAATGGGGGAAGGTGCCTGGGGATTTGTGGAGGATACCAGCTTCTTGGCGAGAAGATTTTTGACCCATCCGGTATTGAATCAGACAAAAAAGAGGCAAAGGGTCTTGGTATAATCCCAATCTATACAACATTAGAGAGGAAAAAAGTTGTCAGAAAGGTAACCGGTAAATGCCTCCTGAATGGCAAATCTATTTCAGGTTATGAGATTCATATGGGTCGAAGTGATGTGACAAAGCCTTCGGGCACCCCCTTGCTCAAGGTGCACAAACCTGGGAGCAGCAAATACTGGGAGGATGGCTGGTCAATGGATGGTCTAAGAATTCTTGGCACATATATTCACGGAATACTTGACTCCCCGGGATTCAGATCTGATTTCCTTAATGACATCCGTAAGGAAAAAGGCCTGAGAGAAAAAACTGCAAAAAAGGGAAGGCTCACGCGTTTTTATCAGTACGATAAACTCGCAGCCCATTTTGAGGCAAATTGTGACGTCGACAGGATTTTGTCTTTGCTGTGAAATTATACCGCGGCAGTTCAATGCAATAATTTGGAATAAAAAACTTTGTATATCTGTGTTAATCCGAAACGAGAAAAGGGTCAAATCTAACGAGAAAAGGGTCAAATCTTTAAACTTGAAATTTTATGAAACCTTGATATAAAGCCAATATGGCCAGACAACTCCGCATCCAATATCCCGGCGCATATTATCATGTGACATCCCGGGGAAATGAACAGCAGAAAATTTTCAGGGATGATTCTGATTATCAGATATTCCTGGAAAAACTTGCCACCTCCCTGGACGTGCATAATGTCTCATTGCTTTCATACGTCTGCATGACCAATCATTTTCATCTGTTTTTGACCACACCGGACGGGAACCTGTCAGAGTTTATGCGTCATTTTAACATTTCCTATACGTCTGCGTTTAACCGACGTCATAAGCGTTCCGGGCATTTATATCAAGGCCGGTACAAGTCGTTTCTGGTGGATGCGGACGCTTATTTGAAGGAAGTTTCCAGATATATACATTTAAATCCAGTGCGTATTAAAAAGTACTCCGACCTGCCGGCAGCGGACGTCATTAAGATCCTATCAGGATATAAGTACAGCAGCTTCAATGGCTATACCAATTTAAACAATCGTGACGGGTTTATCAATTATCAAAAAGTGCTCGGTTGTTTTAACGGCGATACCATCGAAGGCAGAAAACAATACCGGCAATTTGTTCACAATGGGATTAAAGAAAAAATCTCCAACCCATTTGATGGAAAGAAGCAAAAAGGAATTATCGGATCATCCGGATTTGTGGAATATATTCAAAAACGATATATTGACAAACACATGCCCGGTAAGGAGCGGGAGCTGCCGGAATTAAAGGCTGTCAGAAAGTTTTTGGAGCCATCGGAACTGATAGGCAAATATTGTCGGATGATCAATATTGAAGAAATTGAAATTTGCCGTAAAGGCAAAAGCTCCCTTGACCGGGCGATTCTCATGGAGCTGCTTTATCGGTGCTGTAATATGAAACAGCCGGAAATCGGCCGCATAGTTGGGGGAATGGATTATAGCTCGGTTAGTATCGCCAGGAAGCAGTTAAGGATTCAGATGGAGCATGATAAATCATTAAAGCAGAGAGTTGTAAAGCTGCTTTCTGATTTTTCAAGTTTAAAGATTTGACCCCACTAGTTCGCACGTTGATAGAGTAAACTATGCGATAAAAAGGGATAAGGGCATTGTGTCGGGAGTTGAAAACCTGATTTAAGCCTTTCGTAACAGTCAAACGTGGATTTGTGGATTTGGTTTTTTTGACCCCTATCCAAATTGTAAAACAAGGAAAAATGCATGAAATCCGTTGTTCCCCATTCAGTGAGTGCAGATACATTTATTGATTCTGTAGAGTCGAATGCCATGTATGGCCTGAGCGTTAAAGAAGCAAAACTCAGGCTGGAATCCGCAGGATATAACAGGATTGAAGAGAAAGACAAAAAAACCGCCTTCGCAATACTGCTCAACCAGTTGAAAGAGATAATGGTCATTATTCTGTTTATCGCAGGTTTTATCTCTCTTTTCCTCCATGAACAGATTGACGCTGTTGTAATATTTTCAATTATTATCCTGAATACAATCCTCGGTTTCTGGCAGGAATTAAAAGCAGAAAAGGCCATGCAAGCCCTGAAAAAGATGAGCGTGCCCAATGTCAGGGTAAGGCGTGACGGAAAGGAATCGCTGATCTCTGCTGAAGAGGTTGTTCCGGGAGATATTTTATTGGTAGAGGCGGGCAATATCATACCGGCAGACTGCAGGCTTCTGGAGGCCGTTAATTTAAAGGTGCAGGAAGCGGCATTAACAGGGGAATCCGAACCAGTTGAAAAATCCGTTAACCCTGTCCCGGAGAACGTAGCCCTTGGGGATCGGAAGAATATGATTTTCCGCGGGACAGTTGTCACGTACGGCAGAGGGTCAGGGGTAGTTTCTGCTACAGGTATGAAAACCGAGATAGGCAAGATAGCGGATATGCTTCAAAATGTGAGGGAAGAACGAACGCCTCTTCAAAAACGCCTTAACGACCTGGGTAAGAAGCTCGCCCTAATCGCTATGTTTCTTGTCGCGATAGTTGCCGGGATTGCTTTCTTCACCAGTGAAGATCTTAAGAGTGTCTTTCTAACTGCCGTTAGCATGGCGGTCGCAGCCATTCCTGAAGGATTGCCGGCTATTGTTACAATCTCGCTGGCTTTAGGGGCAAAACGAATGCTGAAACATCAAGCCCTGATCAGGCATCTCCCAGCAGTTGAGACCCTGGGCTCCATAACTGTCATTTGTTCGGACAAGACGGGGACCTTAACACAAAACAGGATGACTGTAAAAAAATTCTTATTAAACAATGAGATGGTTGAAGCAGACGATTGCAGACAAGAAAGCCTTTCCAATGACCTCAAGTTTATTCTCTCTGCGGGCGCCCTCTGCACGGACAGTGTTTTAGCAGAAAACGGAAAAGAAGCGATTGGAGATCCAACAGAAGGAGCACTGGTGCTCGCCGCAGCGAGGTTCGGTTTATCAAAAGATGATCTTTTAAAATCTCTTCCCAGGAAAGCTGAGTATCCTTTTGATTCAGACCGGAAACGGATGACTACCCTTCATGAAATTAAAAACATACCCGATTTTTTTCAGAAGAGTATGTTGCTGGATGCTGTAATCGCCTTTACAAAGGGATCACCTGACGGGATTGTCGAGATATCTTCCAGGATACTGGAAAACAGTGAGGTAAACGAATTAAGCGAGGAGAAAAAGGCCCTTTTATTAAAACATAATGAAGATCTCGCCTCAGAAGGGATTCGAACACTAGGTTTTGCTTTCAGGAGTGTTTCTGAAAAAGCCCTGTCCGATCCTTTGCATTACGAAAATGACCTGATTTTTGTGGGAATCATGGGAATGATCGATCCCGTAAGGCCTGAAGCAGTTGATGCCGTAACTTCATGTAAAACTGCGGGCATAAGGCCGATAATGATAACCGGGGATCATCCTCTTACAGCCCTGTCCATTGCCGCGCAGCTTGGAATAGGCGAAAACAGGGAATATATCAGAGGTGAAGAATTATCTCAGATATCGGATATGGAGCTGAAGAAAAAAGTTCGGACATGTTCGGTATACGCCAGGGTTGCCCCGGAGCACAAAATGAATATTATTGACGCCCTTCAGAGCAACGGCGAGATCGTATCCATGACAGGTGATGGTGTTAATGACGCGCCCGCGCTCAAATCCGCTGACATCGGAGTTGCCATGGGAATTACGGGAACAGATGTTTCAAAGGAATCATCAGATATAGTGTTACTGGATGATAATTTCGCAACCATAGTCAGGGCGGTAAAAGAGGGCCGGACTATTTTTGACAATATCCGGAAATTCATTAAATATATTCTCACAGGAAATACCGGCGAAATCCTCGCTATGCTGGCCGGGCCTTTTTTTGGCATGGGAATTCCGCTTCTACCTATTCATATTTTATGGATAAACCTGGTAACTGACGGGCTACCTGCTATTGCCCTTGGCTACGAGCCTTCCGAAAAAAATGTAATGAACCGCCCTCCATATAAACCTTCAGAAGGGATTTTTTCACGAGGGCTGGGCCGCAAAGTCCTTGTTACCGGGTTTATTGTTGGGCTTATAAGCATTCTTTCAGGATATATTGTAAGAATAAGCAGCGCAGAGCCGGGACAATGGCGCACTGCGGTTTTCACAACGCTTACATTCTGCCAGATGGCCTTTGCTCTCGCGTGCCAATCGAATACAAAAAGCATGTTCGCGGTAAATCCCATTAATAACCCGGTCATGGTTGCGGGAATATTCCTCACGCTGGCGCTGCAAATGATAATCGTGTATGTTCCGTTTGTTCAGAATATTTTTAAAACAGCCGCTCTTGAACCATCTCAATTAATTATTTGCATTACAGGAGCTGCCCTGATTATATGTTACACTGAGATAGAAAAGCTGATAATTTATCTTT
>CAYMVB010000027.1:0-3549 GCA_964393665.1 uncultured Desulfobacteraceae bacterium
TCTTATAAATACCCTGTTGTATTTGTGGATTTAGAACGAAATAAACTTCAGTGCCTTCCTCCATATCACCAGCTCATCACTTACGGTAATGAGTTCGTCAGGGTTAGGATACCCACTGGTGTCTAAAGGGGCTACATCTGCGTGGTCAATATCTTCCTGAACAAGTGTTTCATGGCCCAAGGAAAACCTTAAAGAGAGCAGGGCATCACCCACATTGACACTACCACCCATGTTTCCAAAGGGGGCAACATCACCGTCACATATAGCCATAATGCGAAGGAGTATGGGGTGGTCCTTTACGAGAAAATTATTACTACCTAACTCCCCTGTGTATCGTTTGCTGCCATCTCTTTTTCAAAATTATGTAACCCAGATTATGCAGCAGGCATCGTCACGAGGGTTGAAAAACCTCGGCGAAATGAAAACTTGGAGCGATTTTGCGCTGAAGGCATATGTGTAAATATGTTGAGAAGCAAAATTTTAGCTAATAGAAGGAATTTGGTAGCCTTGGTTTAGTAGCTATTTATTTCTGTTACATAAAGCAGTGTAATTCAGAAGGTAGGTATTACCATAATCGCAAGATTGCAAAACACCTTGACAATAGACAGCATTTTTGTTAATTTTCGCAAAGTCTTAGATAAATTCCTGTTCACAAATATAAAGATTCCGGACTTCACAGGTTTTTTGAATGCTCAAGAATGTATATCCTGATAGAAACGGTTTCTATTATGCAAATAACCACCGGCAGAGATAATGGCTCTAAAGAAAGACAAAACAAGGAATTCCTGCGAAAGAATCTAAGTCAAAAAACTCTCACCCTCAATGCATTTCTCGAGCACATGACTCCAGACCCGCAAAAAAATATTGCTATTATCCTTGACCTAACGTTTGAATCGATCGGCGGTTGCTGCGTTTTTTACCAGCTCATGAATCAAGGAGAGAACAGCTTACTCACTCTCGCGGGCTCGCACATTCCTTCGGATTTCAAAGAAGAACAACCAGCCCATGGGCTTGTGTCCTACGAGGCTACTATTAAAGGGCATAAAAGCCCTGTTATTCTTGAAGACCTGGCTGCAACCCCTTATATAAAAACAGACCCTAACGTAAAAAAATACCACCTGAAGTCCTATCTCGGTTGTCCAGTTTTTCTCGGAGGCAGGGCATGTGGATGCCTGTGCCTGGCAGATTGTAATAGGAGAAAATTTTCAAAGAAAGAAATTCATACTATCTGCGACCTTGCAGCTGCGCTTTCCATTGAAGAAGAACGAAGGCAGTGGCGTAAAACATTCAGGAGAATGCTCGACTACGAAAAGATGATTGCTGATATATCCACGCATGCCATGTCTATTGAAGACAAGGAGTTCTTTGTTGACTGGGCTCTTGGCCGAGTAGGACAAACAGCAGACGTAGATGGTATTTTTTTCTGGGAGTATGACCGGGCTACTGACACAATGAGCAATACCTCAACATGGATCTCGAATGGCCACCCATCTCAAAGGGAAAAACTCCTGAGCATACCCTCGGCAGACCTTCCCTGGGGTATGTCCCTGATGACGAACAATAAAATAATCAACTTTGAGGATGTCGAGAAGATTCCCAATGGAAAGGAAAAGGAAATTATGAGGATGATAAACATAAAGTCAATCCTTATTATCCCTCTCATGGTGAAACATAATTTCTATGGTACTATAGGCTTTGAGACTTACCGTCATCACCGTTTGTGGAAGGAGGAAGATATCAATACGCTGAAGGCAGTCTCACAAATCATCATAACATGCGTAGAAAGACTAAAAGCGGAAAAGACTATTGAAGAGATAAACAAAGGGCTGGAACAGAGAATACAAGTACGAACATCAGCGCTCAGAAATGCAGCAGCCAAATTGTTGAGAAAACATAATGAGCTTTTAGAGGCCAAGGCAAAACTGGAAGAAATGAACTGGATCTTAAAGGACACAAACACCTCACTCACCGTACTTGCTAAAAATATTGATATCGACAAAAAAGAGGCGAGAAAAAAAATTTTCTCCACAGTAAACGAAAGGATTATGCCGATTTTGACTGGACTTAAAAATGAGGAGATGTTGGAAAGATACAGAACAGAGCTTGATATACTTGTCGAGCAAATACAGGGGCTTACTAAAGGCCCAAGATGGCAAACCCCTCTCTCCGGTATCCTTTCCGTTGCCGAGACTCGCGTTGCAGTCATGATCAAAAATGGGCTATCCAGCCAGACCATTGCAAAAGAGCTCAACATATCTTCAGACACTGTTAAGACCCATCGCAGGAATATCAGAAAAAAACTCAATATTCAGAATAAAAGTATCAATCTTGCCGCATATCTCAAATCCAAGACGCATTAATGTTTTTGCCGCCCCGGTTAAATCCGCTACGCTTTTTTTCTACGAAAAATTTAACAGGGTAAACAGATCCACGCAGACTTCGTACGCAGATAAAAAGATACATAAAAAACTTTACGCACTTTGCGGTAAATTAATCTGCGTTCGTATATAAAAATGTGGCTTGACTTTTTCCGCTTTTTATTTAAAGTACTAAACAATGGGATATCCCACATACACGTTGCCAGATATGGTGTGAGCCATTTATTTATTTTAAATACTGATGTTATGCTATGTTTTTAATACAATTAAATAGTTAACTCAGGGAGGAATATTCACTATGGAGGCTATTATAAAAAAATATGATGCAAAATTAGATAATAAAAAGAGATTAACAATACGGGGAACTAAATACGATTTCTATCATGTTCAAGAATTCACTGATGGTACAGTTGTTTTAAGGCCCAGAATTCTCATGGACCCTAATGAATTGTCAGAAAATACACTTCACATGATGGACAAATCCATAGAAAACTTTAAAACAAGGAATACCTCAAATCCTGTTGAAATAGATAAGTATTTAAAAGCAATGGAAAAAGCATAGATGAAGTTCGAAATTCTAATGGGCATTCCAGAAATGAAAGAATATTGGGAAAGCCTTTGCAAAAAGTGTGAAACAAAAAGTCTTGGCAGTGAAGAGAAATTATTTAAGAAATTTGTGAAGACTATAAATTTTCTCAGGTATAATCCTCAACATAACAGCTTATCTACCCATGAAATTAAAGCTCTTTCTCGCAGGTATGGAATTAAGGTATGGCAATCATACTTAGAGAGCAAAACACCATCAGCAGGAAGAATATTTTGGGTATACGGTCCAGACAAACATCAAATAACAGTTATCGGAATAGAGCCACATCCCGAAGATAAAAAAACGGAAGGATATAATAAGGTTAAGCTGTCTGATGTACCTGATTAATCATCGAATTCTCTACGCTAGTTCCTCACGCCATGATTTTCTTTACCACCCCAGTTAAATCCGCTACGCTTGTGTGTCATGAAGAAAGGCGCAAGCCTTTCGTGCTTTAGTAAAAACGAAGTTTTGTATCGATTTTTCAACGAGCCTTCCCATTCTTTATACTTGGTAATTATTTTTGAATGCATGTTAAAACAACCAAAATTTTCTTTGCCCGTTTAACTACTCAGTAAAACCTCA
>CAYMVB010000028.1:0-3286 GCA_964393665.1 uncultured Desulfobacteraceae bacterium
ATCAATTTCGGCATTTATATCTATATTTAATGCACTGCTTTACCTTAAGGAAGATCAAATACCTATAAAATACAATGATATAATCAAGGCAATGAATGACCATTTTGGCATTGACCAGGAAATCTTTCAGGGTCTGTTAGCGATAAAAAAGGAAGAAAAGAAGCCTGGCAAGGAAGAATTAAAAACAATTGTTTGGAAATATATTATTGAGGTAAAAAAGCTATCAAGAAGCGTAGATAAGATGGGGCTTAAGACAAGATAAGCTCAGATTAAGAATACAATATTGGATTAAAATAGGTATATTTTGTCTTTTTGTGTTTGTATAGATAAGAATTCTGAGCAAGGAAAAGGGATTTATTTATAGTTGTCCTTTTTCGTGACTTCGCGTCTTTGTGGCTGAGGGGGGCACCAGATTTTTTGTAAAGATACTATTGGAGGTTTGTATGGGAAAAGCAGGAAAGGTAATGGCTATAACGGGAATAGTTATAGTTGTTATTATTTTTTCTATTTTTTTGTCTGTTAGGGGTACATATAACAGCCTGGTTCAGTTTGATGAAGGGGTAAAAAGTGCGTGGGCCCAGGTAGAAAACCAGCTTCAACGGCGCTATGATTTGATACCTAATTATGTGGAGACCGTTAAAGGGTATGCGGCACATGAAAAAGAGGTTTTCCTGAAGGTAACAGAGGCTAGGGCTAAAGTTGGAGGAGCTGAAAGTATAGAGGAAAAAATAGGCGCAAATAATGAATTGTCGTCAGCTCTTTCAAGATTGCTACTTGTAGTGGAAAACTATCCGGACCTGAAGGCAAATCAAAATTTTATGAAACTTCAGGACGAACTTGCAGGCACTGAAAATCGAATAGCCGTTGAAAGAAGGAGATATAACGAGGCGGTAAGAACCTATAATGTTAAAATACGTAGTTTTCCTACAAATATAATGGCAGGTATGTTTGGGTTTGGGAAGTCCGAGTTTTTTAATGTGTCAGCCGAGGCAAAGGAGGCTCCAAAGGTAAAGTTTTAGGTTAATGGGTAGGGGCAAAGGCACAGAGGCACAAAGCTTATAATTCTCCTATTGCGTGAATGACCCGTAACACTATTCTGATTTTATGTTCTCAGTGTCTTCGTAACTTTGTGGCTTTACTCATTTAATATTTCTAATATTCACTTGGCAGTTCATTTAACTCTGCCAGCGAGAAGACCGGCCCATCCTTGCAGACGTATTTGTCTCCAATGTTACATCTGCCGCAGATACCTATTCCGCATTTCATTCTCATCTCAAGGGACATTATTATATTTTCAGGGGTGAAGCCTATTTTTTCAAGTACAGGCTGTGTGAATTTTATCATTATGGGGGGGCCACATATAATGGCATAGGTGTCCTCGCTGGTTGTGATCTTTTTCTCTGTTATTGTAGGTACAAAGCCAACATTGTATTGCCAGTCAGGGTCATCGGTGCTGTCAACGGTAATATGCATTGTAATATCATCTCGTTTTTCCCATTCGATCAACTCGTTTCTGTAAAGAAGTAGGCCTGGGGAGCGAGAGCCATATACAACGGTGATATCCTTAAATCTTTTTCTATTTTCTGGCTCCAGCATGTAAACGATACTTGACCGTAGCGTGGTAAAGGCAAATCCACCACCAATTACCAGTATGTTTTTTCCCTCCATTTGCTCCCAGGGGTACCAGTTTCCTAAGGGCCCCCTTATACCTAATATTTCCTCCTCTTCCATATTATGGAGAAATCTGGTAACAACACCGGTTTTGTTAACGGTGAACATAACAAAACCCTTCTCTGTTGGGGATGATGCTATACCGATTGGGATTTCGCCCTTCCCCGGAACGGAGATTTCGCAGAATTGTCCGGGAATGTATGAAAAATTGCTTTCATCTTCCTTGTTAAGGAAAGTGAGCTTGTAACTCTTAAGATTATTATCCTCTGTTTCTGTTTTAATTTCGCTAATTTTTACAGGATAAGGAAGATATGGATTGTCTGTCAATTAAACCTCCTTGTTATTTGAAATTTGAAACTTGAAACTGGTTTTGCAATTAGAAAAATTATTGTGAAGAATAATAATGCGTTATATTACTGAAAAAAATGGTCATAATTTATAATTTAATTTCCTGGTTCTTAGTTAACATTGGCTGTTAACCTCAAATTTCCAGTTTCAAATTTCCAGTTTCAATTATTCATTCATAAGCCTGATAACCTCTCGAATATCAATATTGACAGGGCAGTATTTGACGCACCTGCCGCATCCTACACAGGCAATACCATTATCATATTTATCTACATAATATTTTAATTTATGCATAAATCTTTGTCTAACCCGTTGCACCTTTTCAGACCTGGGATTATGACCTGAGGCATGGAGTGTGAAAAGCGGGAACATGCAGCTGTCCCAGTTTCTGATTCTATCTCCTTGATCATAGTTTACTTCGTCCTGAATATCAAAACACCAGCATGTGGGGCAAAGAAAAGTACACGTGCCACAGTTAATGCAAGCAAATGCTACGTTATCCCAGAAAGGCGCATTAAACAGGTCCATTACATTCTTTGACTTTAACTTGTCTGTAGACACATAACTGGTTATTTTTTTCTCTGAAGCAGCTTTAATCTCGTTTGCCTTTTGTTTTAAGGAGCTGTCTGCCTCTTGATTTATATCTGCTGCTTCTACAAGTTTACCACCTTTTTCCGTAATGGGCCTTATAAGGACATACTCTTCGAGGTCAAACAGGAGTATATCGAGCCCTTTTTCATCAAAGGGGCCGCCTCCAGCAGATGTACAAAAACAGGTGCTATCCGGTTCGTTACAGCCAAGGCCAATCATGGTGAGTGAATCGCGGCGCTTTGTCCACCACGGGTCTCTAAACTCTGGATTATCAAAATTTGCATTTATCACTTTAAATGCATTGGCATCACATGGCCTAATACCTACTATTACCGTATTTGAAGAATCACTTGCTGCCTCTTTTAAAATATTGGCATCCTTATCTGCCTTGCTTAGGCTAAATTCAAACATCTTTTCGGATTGTGGCAAGGCAAATGACTTTGGTGATAAACGGGTATTTTTATAATCAAAGTCAAACGTTTCCTTCTCGCCTAATGCCTTAAAGTTATAAAAAGTATCGTCCTCTTTTACAGGGATGAACACATTATAATCGTTTTTCAATTTACGGAGGAAACCCATAAATTGGTCTTTTTTAATCATTCTGTCAGTCATCTGTCACCTTATCTAATGAATTCGTCATAATCATCCGGCCTATACGTATCAAGGGGAGGTCTTT
>CAYMVB010000029.1:0-2223 GCA_964393665.1 uncultured Desulfobacteraceae bacterium
TTTCCTACTTCGTTCAGTGGAATATCCTTTCTGCCCCTGAAGACCAGCTCCTTGTTCCAGTCGGTTTGCCCATGTCTGACTAAATATATTTTTGTCATGAATCGCCCTGCAGTTTAAATTCAATCATTTAATAGCTTAGGTTATGTTTAGGTTCAGCGCTTTATTTATCTTGACAAAATAGCTTGTTCCATTTACGGTTTTATAAAAAAATGTGATATATGTATATAAAAAACAATGGTTCTATTGAGGTCTTCAACAAATTTTTACATTTAGCGACATATTCTTTTTACTATTATAAGTTCAGATTTTTTTTCTTAGCTCTCTAAACGACTAATTACAAATTAAATCTAATTTCAAGATTGTTCACACACAGGAGGAAGCAATATGGGTAAGATGTCTACGGCAATTATCAGTGTCACGGATAAAAGTAATATAGTGGATTTTGCTAAGTCTCTTGAAGAATTTGGCATAGAAATACTATCTACGGGAGGCACTGCAAAAACCCTAAGGGATAATGGAATACGTGTTTTGGATGTATCTGAATACACAGGATTTCCGGAAATGATGGATGGGAGGGTTAAGACCCTTCATCCAAAGGTACATGGGGGGCTTTTAGGCCGGAGAGATAACGAGCAGGATGTTACTATGATGAAAATGCATGGCATAAAAAATATAGACCTCGTAGTGATTAACCTTTACCAGTTTGAGAAAACGGTTGCGAGAGAGGGTTGCACCTTGGACGAGGCCATAGAGAATATTGATATAGGTGGTCCTGCCATGCTTAGATCTTCAGCTAAAAATTTTAAATTTGTAACTGTCGTTATTGATCCATCGGACTATACAGGGATATTAGAGGAAATCAGGCGGGATGGTAACACAACATTGGAAACACGCTTTCGTTTAGCCAAAAAAGTTTTTAAAACCACCTGGCAATATGACGGTGCAATCAGTAGCTATTTGGAAGGGGTTAAACGTACATAGAATATAAATAACAGCTTGTGCTTTAGTTAAATTTTTGCACAATAACTCTTACTGAAATATTTTTTAATGAGGGGAAATGTTTGGCACCTAAAAAAGAACAATCAGACTCTATAGACTACCCTGTTATTGTTGGGGAGAGTAAAGGGATTCAGTTAGTTAGGCAAAAGATAGAGAAGGTTGCTGATAAAAATGTAACCGTTCTGATAAGGGGAGAGAGTGGTACCGGCAAAGATTTGGTTGCTCGGCTTATTCACCTGAGATCTAAGAGGAGAGTATACCCTTTTATCAATGTTAATTGTGCTGCTATTCCAAGCGAATTGCTGGAAAGTGAGCTTTTCGGCTACGCAAAGGGCGCATTTACGGGCGCTTCACGGGATAATACAGGCAAGTTTGAAAAGGCCGATAAGGGCACCATATTTTTAGATGAAATAGGTACGCTTAGCCTGTATTTACAGTCTAAGATACTTCAGGTGCTTGAAGAGAAAAAACTGGTAAGACTTGGGGGTGTAAAGGAGATGCCTATAGATGTAAGGATTATAACGGCTACAAACTCGAACTTAGAAAAAAGCATTATAGCCAACGAGTTTAGAAGTGACCTCTATTATCGCTTAAACATAATTTCTATAATAATTCCGCCTCTTAGAGAAAGAAAAGAGGACATTTTTTTATTAACGAATTATTTTATGGATAAATACTGCAATGAGCTAAAAAAAAGGCGCGTTAAGTTAGATAATTCTATCCAAGAACATTTTCAGGGATATGACTGGCCAGGCAATGTTAGAGAATTGGAGAACATAGTGAAGGGTATAATAACCTTTCAGAAAACAGATGTTATATATTCTGATTTGAAATTTAAAAGAAGCATTGAAAGAAGGAAAGAGGCCCGCCAGAATGTGGATAATCAGCTTTGGGATGATAGGAAGATAAAGAATATGCTTCAAGGCAGGGAAGATGCCTGCCTGAAGATAATACGAAAGCTATATGTTGACGAGGTGGAAAGGGAAGCTATTGCCAATGCCCTGGAATTAACCCGCTGGAATAGGAAGAGTGCAGCAGGATTGTTAAAGGTTAGCTATAAAACGCTCTTGAATAGGATTGAGGAATTTAAACTGGTATAAATCAATTAATTTTATTGATCTATACAGGGAAAAAGGCGCGTTTACATAGAATTAATCTCCATGCTAATTTTTACGAAACCATCAATTTTAGTTGGAAAAATTAGATTATTAAAGAAACTTTAGT
>CAYMVB010000030.1:0-20522 GCA_964393665.1 uncultured Desulfobacteraceae bacterium
CAGAGACCCAATACCATGTATGGGGTCACCAAGATGTCCGGAGAGTTGTTATGCGATTATTATCACAAGCGATTTGGTATTGATACCCGCGGGCTGCGATATCCTGGTATTATTTCCTGCGTCACACTTCCTGGCGGTGGAACCACCGATTATGCCGTTGAGATGTTTTATAAAGCCATTGAAAAAAAAGCTTATACCTGCAACCTTAAAGCTGGAACCTTCCTGGATATGATGTATATGCCCGATGCCATTAAATCGGCTATTGAAGTTATGGAAGCTGATCCAGCTCGTTTAAAGCATCGCAATGCATTTAATGTGACTGCCATGAGTTTTGATCCGGAGCTCTTGGCTGCCGAGATAAAGAAACATATTCCGGATTTTGCGTTAACTTACGCGATTGATGCGGTCAAGCAAGGCATTGCCGATTCCTGGCCGAACAATATGGATGATTCCTGTGCCAGAGAGGAATGGGGCTGGTCCCCCGATTATAATTTGCCGTCAATGGTTAAAGATATGCTGGAAAAATTGGGCGAGAAGCTTGGTAAGTAAAGGAGGGAATTATGGGACTGCAAAAACTTGGAGAAATAGTATCCGAAGAATTGTCTGCCCTTCATAATGAAGGCAGAGCCAAGGGTAAGGAAGACATTATAACCAAAGTGATTAAGCCGTATGGTAAAAAAGGCCCCCGGTTTTTGATTAAAGGATATGGGGAAAAAGAGTTTATAAAGATGAATTCCAATTCCTATTTAGGGATGTCTCTGGAGGAAGAGGTCATTCAGGCTGAAGAAGAGGCATCCAGAAGCTTTGGTGTTGGACCGGGAGCTGTTCGATTCATCAATGGAACCTATGGCCCTCACCGGGATTTGGAAAAACGCCTGGCCGCTTTCCACAACCGGGAAGATGCCGTGATATTTAGTGCCGCCTATGCCACTATGATAGGTGTGTTTGTCCCTCTCACCACCGATGAAACCATCATCATCAGTGATGAATTAAATCACAATTGTATTATTAATTCCATTCGTCTTTCCCGACCAAAGGATAAGAAGCTTTATCGCCATGTGGATCTGGACCAATTGGAATCAAGCATAAAGGAATCCATTGGGCAGGCACGACGTGTTCTTATCATCACCGATGGGGTATTTAGTATGCGCGGAGATTATGCACCGTTAAAAAAAATTTCAGATATCATTTCGAAATACAATAACGAGTTTCCAGAAGATATTATACTTATTGTGGATGACTCACATGGAGTGGGTGCCTTTGGGAAAACCGGCAGAGGAACTGAAGAAATTACTCACTCTGCACCGGTGGACATCTTGATAGGTACCTTAGGAAAAGCCTTTGGCGTTAATGGCGGTTACGTAACAACCACCGAGCAGATCACCAGGTACTTCAGAGAAAAATCCGCAACCTATATTTATTCAAACCCTATAACTGTGGGTGAAGCCGCTGCCGCTCATAAAGTTATTGACATCCTTGACAGTGAAGCAGGTAGAGAGCGGCTGGCGAATTTAAGCAGGCTTACTAAGCAATTTGAAAATGGGTTGAAACAACTCGGGTTTGAAATCATTGAGAGCGAACACCCTATTGTTCCTTTAATGGTAAGGGATACTGAAAAAACGATAAATATTGTCAACTACCTGAAACAAAACGGGATTCTTGCTACCGGGCTAAATTTCCCCGTTGTCCCTAAGGGGGATCAATGCATTCGTTTTCAAGTGAATGCCAACCATACTGAATACGACATACAAACAGCCTTGTTGGCCCTGAAAGCCTATAAAAATCAATCATAAATTCATCAGACCAATGATTCAGTAAATAGTAAAAGGAATGCATATAGTCTTGAAATCACCCATGCGAATTTTTTTCCTATAGTAAAAACTAGCACAATTTATAACATTACTAAAAGATAGCCTGGCTATGTTTTTTTACCAGCCAGCCGTATTCATTGCCTGGCCTAAATGCCAAGCTTTTTTTATAGAGGTAAAACATGAAAGCTATATAATTATGAATATGCGGAACTTAAATACCTGTGTCAGCGTATTTCAATAGAGCATCGAAAAATTTTCTTTTGTTTTAAGTTAGTTAAAATGATCTCTGGTGTAAATGGAAAATCATTTACAACTGCGCATTGCGCCATGAAAAGCGAGATGTTTCCTGGCCAGCGAGTGACAGGATCAAAGGGGCCAATTTTTTTCTTGACAATATATTGGTAGAAATTAATACTCTATACGTATTTAAAACCCTGGGAGGAGGTGATAATCAGCTTAACCATAAACCATGTTTTCGATAATTGAATAATAAAATTAAAAAAGGAGGGTATAGCATGGACCAAAAAAATGAAAGGTCAAGCCTCGAGTTTTTGAAAAACTGGGGTGGTGGGCTTACAAATTGGACTGAAAAATGGGTCCCCGATGCCTTGGTTATTGTGTGGATCCTGACTGTTATAACCTTTATTCTTGCCCTTATATGGGGAGATGTAGGACCAGCAAAGGCTGTCAATGCATGGGGTAAGGGATTCTGGACTTTACTTACATTCGGCATGCAGATGTGCCTTATCATGATGACTGGATATATCCTGGCCTGTTCTCCTCCTGTAAAAAAAATACTGGATTGGCTTTCAAGCCTTCCAAACACGGAAAAACCTTGGCAGGCCATCATGGTAATGTCTCTGTTTTCTATGATTGTCGCATGGTTTAACTGGGGCCTTAGCCTTATCTCAAGCGCTATGTTGGCCCTTTTTATGGTAAAAAATAATCCCAAGGTAGATTACCGGCTTCTTGTGGCAGGTGCCTATTTAGGACTTGGTTGCACCTGGCATTCCGGTCTGTCGGCATCAGCACCCCTTCTTGTAAACACACCCGACAACTTTCTGATAAAGGGAGGTTATCTGACAGAAACAATCTCCACCTCCCAGACTATATTCACACCATTCAATATAATTCTTCTGCTGATCGTAATTGTTGTTGTTACAATTCTGATGTCTGTGATGCATCCATCAGAGGAGAAAACCTACAAGGTCAAGCCAGAGTTAATGGATCAATTAAAACTCTATGAATCTCCGGAGAAACCTGCGGGAAGGCTTAGCCCCTCCTTATGGCTAAACTGGTGGCCAGGTTGGAATATCATTATAGCCGCAGCTGGGTTCTGGTGGCTTGGAAAAACCGTAGGTGAAATTGGTTTTGGTAAGGCTATTAATTTAAATAATATAAATTTGTTTTTCCTCATGCTTGGTATATTGTTCCATTGGAGACCATGGAGTTTTCTTAAAGCTACTGAAGAGGCTGGAAAAGCTGTATGGGGAATTGTTATTCAGTTTCCATTTTATGCTGGTATCTTTGGCCTTTTCAAATTCACCGCCCTGGCAACTGCCTTTACTAATGCATTTGTAGCTGTATGCAGCGGCAGTACATTTTTGCTTGTCGTGTATTGGTATGCAGGACTTCTGAACTATCTGATTCCCTCAGGGGGTTCAGAGTGGGCAGTCACGGCCCCTTATCTTTTGCCGGCCGCTAAACAATTGGGGGTTGCCGCCAATAAAGTAGTTATAGCATACGGCTGGGGGGATATGATGACTGATATGATTCAACCATTTTGGGCAATTGCAATGCTCGCTGTTGCCAAACTTGAGTTCAGGGAGATAATGGGATGGCTCTTGCTTGTTTTTGGAGTATTTTTTGTTATTACATCAATAGCCTTTTTGCTGCTCCCTATATTTTAATCCCTCTTAGGATTAAATTCCCAGCAGCCTGCTGTTAGTAAATTAAAGATGAGGCTGCCAATATCTATACCCCGCGGTTCGCCGCGGGGAGATTTATTTTTCTGATACCACTGAATCTGCTGATTCCTCGCCAGCTTTTTCTTGACCCGCAGGAAGGTTTTCTTTTGTTTCCGCGGAATCTGCATCTGGCTCAACCTTCTCATGGAAGGGGATTGCATGGGGAATGTCAGAGGATTCCTCTGGAGATCTGGCTAATTCCTCTTGGCCCTCTATGGTTTCAATTTCTTCTGTTTTTTCCAGGTCAGCAGAAGACTCTATAGCCTCGTTATCTAAATCTAAATCACGTGCAGGAATATGAGGTGTTTTGGGCCTATCAGCCCTTTCGGGGTGAATTTCTTTCTCTTCTCTTTCTATATTGGATAAGGTGGCGCTGCCTTTTGCCCTAACCCGATCAAATGCTAAAATTGTTATAGATTCAATCCCTTTTTCATTATAATGCCACACAAGAGCATAATTCACATTTTTTAATATGTCTTTAAGAATTTTTTCAATATCTTGATTTATGTAACGCTTTGGAGATATTTTATGGGGAAAATGGGTCTTTGTGGATATCTTTATGCCCGTTACTTCGGTCAACTGGTCAAAGGCCTCCGAGACAGATATTGCACCAAAGTCAATCGACCATCCGCCATTTCCCTTTGTTTCAGCAAATGCTATGCTGCCTATGGAAAAGACTAAAATCAAGAATAGTGCAAAAGATCGAAACATACGTGCCTTTTTTATTTGATGTAACCTAAAATATTTAAAATTGCGCTTTCTACAGCCAATTTTCCAATTTTTATGATTGTGCAAAGTTGTTTTTATTATAAACAAGCACTCTTTAAAATAAAAGTCTATTTTTAAAAAGGAGGTAATAGAATTGTGTAATATGAGGTTGAAACAAGAAAGAGATTACGATTTTTTGGGATGGCTGCTCTTTGTTATATGTGCATTCCTTTTTATAGTCTCAAGTTTTAAAAGCGGAGACATAGTAATGCTTGTTGGCAGCATTATCTTTCTCGTAGCGTGCGTCATATTTATCATACCGTTAATTAAAGGCAGAGGAAGTAAACGCAAAAGTGAAAGATAAAGCAAAGGATGGGGGTAGCTTAATCTTCTTGAAGAAGGTTTATCATACAGAATGCAATGTTTTTCCTCCCCTTTTCTCAGGAGATTGTCCATAGTTTAGCGGGTTTTGTTTTATATAAGAATCTACTATTTTTTTAAAAAGTAGTTATTTTAAGAAGCCCTGAATAATCCGGTTTACTGCCTCATCGTATGTCAAACCAAGACTCATAAGCTTCATAAGCTGGTCATTAGCTATCTTGCCAATAGAGGCTTCATGAGTAAGCTCTGCATCAGGATGGAGGGCCTTGAGTGATGGGATAGTTTCATTTATTCCATTATCCATTATAATAGCGTCACATTCTATATGCCCAAGGCACTTTGCGCGAGCCTCAATGGTGGCATAAAAAAATTGTCTCGAGTTGCCCTTAATAACAGACCGGGAAACCATATTAGCTGAACTGTTATCACCCTCAAGAATGATATTATTTTCAGATGATGCACTTTGCTCATAATCCGTCAAGACATGCTCTTTGATAATAAGTGAACTTCCTGCGGATAGATTTGCATCATTAAGGCGATTTGCTTTACTAACCCCTCCTAATTGACTTAACTCCATTTCCACATGGGAATTTTCTCCTAAAAATACCTTCGTAGTAGGGTTAAGGCTGCGCTCACCTTGGCCATCTCCAATGGCCACATGCTTTTCAACATATTTTACCCTGGCACCTTTACCTACCTGAAAGTCATGAATGCCTTCATGCCCTTCCGATTGTGATGTACCACAGTGAATTCCGCATCCGGCAATAATCGTTACATCGGAGTTTTCCCCAATAATGAATGTATTATAAACCAGGTCATGGAGCCCAGCCTGACTTACAATTACTGGAATATGAACAGATTCATTTACAGTCCCGGGCTTTATTGTAACAATTATGCCATTTCCCTTAGTGTTGTCTTCGATGATAATATTTGGGGATATTTCGCGGGAAAGGGTTACACCATTTTTTCTGATACTATAAGCGCCCTCTGGGATGTTTTCTAAATCCGCAACACTTTTCAAAAGCTCCTTATCTAATCCAGCTAGCATCGAGTTCCCCCTCACAAATTTCATTATAGTCGCATTCGGTCAAGTCGTCCAAAATGGATTTTGCTCCATCCAGTTCTCCTGAGTATGCGATTTTACCATCTTTTATCAAAATGAGCGCATCCGCAGCATTAAGAAATGCCTTGTTATGGCTTACAACAATGGTTGTTGTATTGAGCTCTTTCTGCTCTTTTTTAAGAAGACGAATCATGGGATCTATTGTCCATAAATCAATGCCTGTATCAGGTTCGTCATAGATAGCAACCACTGGGTTACGGGCAATGGTTGTAGCAAGCTCGATTTTTTTTATTTCGCCTCCGGAAAGTTTGCTGTCTACAACTTTACCCATGAACTCAACGGGGCATATTCCACATCTTACTAAGATCTTTACTAATTCATCTTCATCATTTTTGCCGCTTGCAATTGAAAGTAAATCCCTAAATGTAATCCCCTTAAATCTTGCGGGATGTTGAAAACCATAGGCAATTCCGTATCTGGCGCGATCTGTAATAGTCGCGTTAGTTATGTCTTTCCCTTCAAATATAATACTACCGGATGTTACCTGGTTTATGCCCATAATAATTTTTGCAAGGGTAGTTTTACCGCTACCGTTTGGCCCGGTTATTGTATAGAATTTACCTGTTTCAAATATATAGCTAATCCCAGCAATAATTGTCTTCTTTGCATCAACGCCATCAGATGCCATATCTGAAACCGCAAAGCTTACATCTCTTAACTCAAGCATTGTTATCTCCAGAAATTATGATTCAAACATATAGTGTGGTTTTTTACTACGCATTTTTAACTATATGTTCATGCATATTGTGTTATGTGGTTGATACTATTATACACTAATAAGTTTAGATTTATTAAAAAATATTATTACATAATTTTAAGTCCATCTAATTGTTTGTCAACCTGGTCCAATAATATTATTATTTACCCTGCTCTTTGCCATAGACTTCATTTTTTATATGCCCAATGTTATAATGATCTTAGTTTATAATTTTAATATGTGTGTTAATTACGATAACGTTCCTTTTACATTAAACAATTACCTGGATGTGCTTACCGGAATTTTTATTTCCTAATATTTGCGTTATGAGGCATATAAGCATTTCTATTGTAATACGTGGAATTTTAATAACATTGAAAGATCTACCAAGAGGGGAAAAAAAGCATGTATATGTAAGGCAAATGTTCGATCGTATTGCATGGCGGTACGATTTTATGAATAGGCTGATTACATTTGGATTTGACCAGTATTGGAGAAAAAAAGGACTTAAAATAGTAAATGCAGGCACAAGGGATGTCCTTTTAGATATTGCATGCGGAACAGGTGATCTTGTTGAGCTTGCCCTATCAATGGGGGCAACTCCTATAGGCGTGGATTTTTCGCCTAAAATGCTGCAAATTGCTAAATCGCGTGTGATAAATGCAAATTTTATCAGGGCTGACGCATGCCTCTTGCCCATTAAAGATGCATCTGTTGATATAGTTACCTGCGGATTTGCCCTGAGAAATTTCACTGACCTGGATAAAACCTTTGAGGAAATGGCTAGAGTTCTTGCCCCTGGCGGCCGGTTAATGTTTTTGGAGGTACATGCACCTGAAAATAAATTTTTAAAGTTGGGCCATTTACTCTATTTCGAAAAGGTAGTTCCATTTATTGGGGCTTTGTTATCAGACAAGAAGGCATATTCATACCTTCCACAATCAGTTGCGTACCTGCCCCCTGCGCACGAACTTTTTGATTTGCTATACAAGGCAGGCTTTATTGATCTGTGCCGCAAAATATGTTTTCCGAATGCAGCCCAGCTGATTACGGGTATCAAAAAATAATGAAACAAAAAATTGGCTTTTTTAACTAAAACTAATTAAACAATTATGGTGCGTTGGTTTTTTCCGACGGCCGAGATTTAAGGTCCAATTATTTAGGCTTGAAAAAAAAAATTAACGTGGTATTCTTAAAATATTGTTCGATTATATTTTTGCCGTTTTTAAGGTACTTTATTATTTATATTTATTTATGACAATAATAGTGTTTTGAGGAGGACAAAATGAGAAGATCATTTATTTTTCTCTTCGTATTACTAGCAATTTTTATTGGACAAATTTCTGTTGCAGGGCTGAAAGGGATAAACCGCTTTGTTGATGATGAAACATGGGTAGTGATCTTGGGAGAAGATAGCAGTGGATCTCTTTGGCCTGAGTTTGGTCAAGATGTGGAGGGAATGCTTAATTTTGACCCTATTGCTGACGCGGGGCCTGATCAAACAGTTGATGAGGGCACCTTGGTTACACTTGATGGCTCTCATTCCAGTGATCCAGACGATGGCATTGCATCCTATCAATGGGCTCAAACATCAGGCATGTCTGTCACCATAGAAGATGATACGTCAGCAAAGACTAAATTTACCGCCCCAAAAATGTATCCGGACACTAATCCCTTGATTTTTCAATTGACAGTAACTGACACGCATGGGGCAACAGATACTGACCTTTGCGCTATAACAATTGCATGGGAAAATAATTCACCCACTGCCGATGCAGGACCTGATCAAACAGTAGATAGGGGTGACCTTGTTACACTTGATGGGTCTCATTCCAGTGACCCAGATGATGGTATTGCATCCTATAAATGGACTCAAACATCAGGCCTGCTTGTAACACTCAATAACGATACTTCATCGCAGGCTTCGTTTACCGTTCCTTGCAGTATTCCCCCAAATGAGGTACTTGCTTTTCAATTAAAGGTGAGTGACAATGATGGATTGAGCAGCTCGGACACCGTTGAAATACATGTATCAGGTAAGGCAGACGGTGACTTAACGCAGGATGGTGTCGTAAATGTGGGTGATGCACTCATTGCGCTGCGCTTTGCATTGAATCTTGAGCCAGGTCAACCGACGGCTGAAGAGTTATTCCATGGGGATGTTGCACCCTTGGATTCGAACAACCAGCCTAATCCGGATGGGCAGATTACAGTGGGCGATGCCCTGCTGATACTACAAATGGCCCTTGGGATCAACAATAGCGGGGGTTTTGATCTTGCCAAATCAAATAAATCCAGGGAATTATCTCCCACGATAGATCAAGCAGACGTGGCAGGGCTTGCTGAAGGAAATACGGAATTTGCATTTGATCTGTATCATAAATTGATTGAGAAGGAGACAGGCAATCTTTTTTATTCCCCTCATAGTATCTCCCTTGCCCTTGCAATGACTTACGCAGGTGCTAGAAATGACACCGAGCAGCAGATGGCAGACACCCTAAATTTTACCCTTCCCAATGATTTCCTTCATAGGGCCTTCAATAGTCTTGACCTTGAACTATCAAGCCGTGGTGAAGGCTCTGAAGGACAAGATGGAAATGGATTCAGGTTAAACATAGCAAACTCCATTTGGGGACAAAAGGATTACTCCTTTTTGGCAACCTATTTAGATTTGCTGGCAGAAAACTACGGAGCGGGAATGAGATTGGTCGATTTTTATACGTATCCAGATGATTCCCGCGTGACTATTAACAATTGGGTTAGTAATGAGACTGAGGATAAGATTGAAAATCTTATCACCCCAGGCGCAATAACGTCGTTAACCCGCCTTGTGCTAGTAAATGCAATATATTTTAATGCAGCATGGAGCTCGCCATTCGATGCAGAAATGACAAAAGACGGCATATTCTATTTAGCTGATAATAGCTCGGTAATCGCTCCTATGATGCTGCAAACCGGGTATTTCAATTATGCGGAGGGTGAAAATTTTCAGTCTGTAGAACTCAGATACGATGGAAATGAAATATCCATGGTAATCCTCCTTCCCTCTCATGACACTTTTTTTGAATTTGAAGATTCAATGACACCGGCAAGGCTCACCTCTATTATAAGCAGTCTTTCCATGAAGAATATAAGACTTTCAATGCCTAAATTTAGCCACAAGTCAGATTCAATAAGCCTTAAGGAGATGTTATCCCAGATGGGCATGCCTGATGCATTTTCCAGTTCCGCAGACTTTTCAGGTATGGATGGAACACGTAATCTTTTTATAAGCGATGTCCTCCATAAGGCATTTGTATCCGTAGACGAAGCTGGAACCGAGGCTGCAGCAGCAACAGCCGCTATTATGTCGTTGACTTCTGCGCCTTCACAGCCTATAGAGCTTACTATTAATCGTCCGTTTATATTTTTGATTAGAGATATTAAAACAGGGGCTATACTGTTTATGGGCAGAATTGTTAATCCAGCGATATAATTGATTATTTGTATCTATTCAGCCACACGAAGACACGAAAAAAAGACTGATAGTGCTATAACAATACATATGTGGCCAGGTTTTCTCACTACTATTATTGCGCCGCATATCAAGGAGACCCATCAATGCAGTAATTTCATAATCTTTGTGGTTTAGCGCTTTTGTTGCACTATACCTGAGGAGTGACGATTATTTTTAATAAAATGACTTTTTACGGAACCATCAGAGCTGGTTCTTATAAGTAAAACCTTTATCGAAGAGCTTTTGTACGAATATTTATTTTCTGGCCTATTTTATATAGTTAATCTGATAAAATTACATGCTAAACGAAAAACTAGATTTTAGTATAAAACGCCTGGGGCAAGCCCGTATTCTTTCACCCATGGTAGGGGTTCAGTTTACAAAAAATGACTCCCATGTCTTGTACCACACGTGTGCGGAAAAGATAGAACCTTGTTTAGAAAGTGGTGAAATGCCTCAATCCTTTGAGATGGCCGGACCCAGGGAAAAGATTTACTTTGATCCCTCCAAGCTTAAATGCGGCATAGTAACGTGCGGGGGTCTATGCCCCGGTTTAAATGATGTAATCAGGGCAATTGTGTTAAGCCTTTTTTATCATTATGGAGTACAAACAATATTTGGGTTTCGTTATGGTTATGAAGGGCTTTCCTCGAAATACCGCCATGCACCGATTGAGTTAAACTTGAATAATGTAGCAAATATCCATAGAATTGGCGGGACAATACTTGGTTCCTCCAGGGGACCACAGGATGTATCAGACATGGTTGATAACCTCGAGCGGATGAATGTCGGAATTTTGTTTACCTTAGGTGGGGATGGCACATTAAGGGGGGCCCATGAAATCTATAGGGAAATAGAGCGGCGAAAACTAAAAATTGCGGTTATTGGCATACCAAAAACAATAGATAATGATATTTCCTTTATCAGCAAGTCCTTTGGTTTTGAAACAGCAGTTGGAGAATCCAGGATTGCCATATCTTCTGCGCATGCAGAGGCCACTGGCTATAGAAATGGCGTAGGGTTAGTAAAACTTATGGGTAGGGAGTCTGGATTTATAGCAGCAAATGCAACACTGGCAAATAGTGATGTTAATTTCTGCCTTGTTCCTGAAAGCCCTTTTCGCCTAAAAGGATTCCTCTCTTCCCTAAGGGAAAGGCTGGAAAGGAGATGCCACGCAGTTATAGTTGTTGCTGAAGGTGCGGGACAGGACCTCATGGAAAGCAGTGAAGATCGTGATTCATCTGGAAATATCAAGTTTAAGGATATTGGCTTGTTTTTAAAAGATAAGATTGCAGACCATTTTAAAAGATTAGGTATCGAGGTTAACTTAAAATATATTGATCCAAGTTATATGATACGCAGTTTACCGGCCAATCCCCATGATTCAGTTTTTTGCCTCCTTCTCGGGCAGAATGCTGTCCATGCTGGTATGTCGGGCCGAGCAGATATGGTAGTTGGTTACTGGAATGGGCAGCATACACATGTGCCTATACCTTTGGCTATTTCTCGGAAAAAGCTTATCGATCCATATGGAAGATTATGGGGCAGCGTTCTGGCTTCTACAGGGCAAAGGCGAGACATGTTGTAAGGTAAGAATCTTATTCTTTAATCTTCAGGGAAAAGCCTATGCGGATAGGTTTTTTCGTAAAGGCGGAGACCACCTTTTTTTATAGCTGTCATAAGACCAGCAACCAGGGAGTGCCCTGTTAGAGCGAAATTTAGGGTTTTTTGCCCATTGCATCAAGGTTTCATGAGCATTGCTTATTTGCTGAAATCTCTCACCGTCGCCACCTTTATCAGGATGATATAGCTTTGCCATCTCCCGGAAACCTTTTTTTATCTCCATCTCATGATTTCCTGTAACGAAATTTTTTATATTTATATTAAGGCTTTTGAGGCTTTTTTTTTGGTCAGCAGATAACTTAGGTGTTATGTTTATATCTGCCTTTACTGAATCAGGGTTAATTCTTTTTTCGATCCTTTCCTTAAGGATTATTTGGGATGATAGGCTTGGAGAGATTTTGTCATTTCTTTTGTTGTGCCAGTCTGCTCCAGCTTCAAGGATCAGCTTTTTGAGTGCGTGGGCAGGGGCATACCCTGGTTTCCTTTTGTATGAAAAACGTGAGATCGTGTTTGACCACGCAGGCATGACATCTAAGGAAACGTAATTTTCTGTAAATGAAAAGGTTGCATATCTAACATTGAGGGTTTGCAATAATCCCTTGGATAGGGAAAGGACCCAAACTAATTCCTGCCTACATTGCGTTGAACAATAACGCCTTCCAGGCTTAATGTTCTCTTTTCCGCAAGAAAAACAGCTTGAAATCCTTTTTTCGGAATAGGATAAGCTTTTTGTCTTGTTGTAATTTTTATAAGTAGAACTCATAACAGTTTTTAAATTGTTTGAAATATATCTATAATTAGACTATTTTTTACCATAAAAGGTACAATATTAAAATAAAAAAGCGGGCAGTGCCCTTATTTACAGCATTTATTCTGTTTTAAGAAAAAGAAAGATATTAATTTATTTTTTAATTGTTCTTCAATTGTTATAAAAATTGTAAAGGCATTATGGGTGACATTATTTAAACCTTATTTCGTGATTTTTCCATTTAAATTGACTTTGATGGTTAAATTTGAGTATTATACAGATATTTACTAGGTGGATTTCAGAGGGCAAAGTTCCTAATATGGCTGAGATGCTTTAGAGTCCAGTCTTTATAGCCTGACTGGCAAATTAGTTATCATAATTCAATATAGAAAGGTAAATTGTATTAATGGAATATTCCCTTCAATTTCTCGGTTATGACCCTTTTATGAATGATATAGTCCAAATGATAATTCATTCTGGACCCATGGTTAAATTTGTACTACTGCTTCTTTTCTTTTTTTCACTTGTATCGTGGACAATAATCTTCATGAAATTAAGGCTTCTGAAAAAATGTAGGGAGGAGAATAGAATATTTTTAGAGCTTTTTTCCTCCAGGAGGGAGCTAAGCAAGGTTTATATAGAGGCAAAAATATTCAAATTTAGTCCTTTGGCAAAGATTCTGAGGGCCGGATATGCAGAGTTTAATCGCTCGAAGACAGCGCAAGGTAACCCTACTGAAAATAATGTCATACTTTTGCGACAGTCTATTATAGATAATATGCAAAGGGCAGTGAGGTCAGTTCTATCTAATCAAAATTCCCGTCTTGAAAGAGGGCTCACCTTTCTTGCTACTACTGGCAATACAGCCCCTTTTATAGGGCTTTATGGTACGGTATGGGGCATAATGACCTCGTTTAGGTCCATTGGCCTTAAAGGATCTGCGAGCCTGGCTGTTGTGGCCCCTGGCATAGCAGAGGCCCTCATCGCTACTGCGGCTGGCTTAGCTGCCGCTATACCTGCTGTAATAGCCTTTAATTATTTTACGGGCAGGATTAGATTTTTTGATACAGAAATGAGAACATTTATTTCTGATTTTACGGGATTGCTTGGAAGGGGGTTGGTTAGGGAGGCGCAAGCTGATAAAGTAAAGGGCGAATAAGATGGAATTCGAAGAGAAAAAACGAGAGTTCATGTCGGATATTAATGTCACCCCCTTTGTTGACGTGATGCTTGTCTTGCTCATTATATTTATGGCAACAGCGCCGATGATGAGGCAGGGAGTAAAGGTAAATCTCCCCGAAACAGAAACCAAGAGTATTAAATCAAAAGATGAGCCACTGGTATTGTCTATAACAAAAGAAAAACAAATATACATTGAAAATTACAAGATTGAAATTTCTAATCTCAATGAAAAGTTAGAAAAAATTTTCAGTAATAGAAAAGAAAAGGAAATATTTTTAGAGTCAGATAAAGATGTTCCCTATGGGTTTGTAATCAAGGTTATGTCCCATGTTAAGGCAGCGGGAATTACCAGAGTGGGAATGATAACTGAGCCCTTGCGTAAATGATAAAGAAATGGTCTATTTTTACGTCTTTATTTAAAGAAGAGAAGAGCGGGAAAATGATGATTCTTTCTCTTCTTTTGCATTTATTAGTTTTTTCTACAGTGCTTTTCGGACCATATACAGGAGTTCGCTTACCGGCTATAGAGGATAGGACCTATCATGTCGATTTGGTTGAGCCCCCATCAAAGCCTGGGAAAAAGACGGAAGGGAAAGGTCTGTCAACTGAACATGCAGCAAAAAAAGGTTCTCATAAGCCAGATAAAACGGTCAAAAAAACAACAGTAAAGGCCAAAAGAATTACCACAGGAAAAGAAAAACCCGTTCATATTTTGGCAAAAAGGGTTTCACCTAAGTCTGTAACTCCACCAGCAAAGGAGTCAAAATTAGCCTCAGAGCTTATCAACAAGGCTATTGAAAAAATAGAAAAGAGTGCGGCACAGGAAGAAGAGCAGAAACAGGTTAAAGAGGCACTCAATAAAATAGAAAAAAGGGTTACAAAAGAAAAGCAAGAAGCCGGTGAATCTGAAGCCGGCAGTTCTGAAGAAGGTAGCGGTCAGTTAAATAATGGAGGAAAGGGTTTATCAGGTGGAGGGGGCTCCTTAGCAGGGGGTACATCTATTCAGCTTTACCAAATGGAGGTAGAGAATACCATAAAGAATAATTGGTCATATCCTGCTGCGCTTTCTCGTATGAAAGAGACTAAAAGCCCGGAAGCGGTCATTATTGTAAGTGTAAAGAGTGATGGGAAGATATTGAAAATTTCTTTTAAGGAGGAATCAAACAACCAACTTTTTGACTCTTCTGTTTTAAAGGCAATAGAAAAGTCAGATCCACTGCCTCAATTTCCACCTGGTTATGTAAAAACGTATGATGAGATTGAAATCAAATTTAACCTTAATGACCTTGCTCACTAGCCGGTTTGTTTTCTTTTTATTCATATGGGCTTTCGCCTTATCTGTGTGCGTTGGCTTTTATGACAAGCAAGCAGAAGGGAGACTTTACATAGACATTACCTCTCCCTCAATGAGAAGGGTACCTATTGCGGTGCCTAATTTTAAATATATAAATGCTGATAATCAAAACCCAGGGCTAGCTAACAAACTTGCTGATATAATATCAAATGATTTTGATATCAGCGGCTATTTTAATCCCCTGGACAAAGGATCATTTATAGAGGCGCCAGGTGCAGGAATCACCCATGATACCATTATTTTTAAGGATTGGTCTCTTATAGGCGCAGAGCTTCTTTTAAAAGGAGGTTACGAATGTATAGGCAAACAGCTTAAGGTTGAAGCGAGATTATTTGATGTATTTTCCGGAAGACAATTATATGGCAAGAGGGCATTGGGTCCAATAAATCAGTCAAGGCAGTTAATGCATAGTCTGGCCAATGACGTAATTTTTACGCTAACCGGCCATGAAGGGCCATTTTTGACCCAGATAGCCTTTTCTGGCACTGCTACAGGCACTAAGGAAATATATATTTCTGATTTTGATGGTCATAATTTACGGCAGATAACAAATCATAATTCTATAAGCATATCCCCAAGACTTTCCTACTCTGGGGAGAGAATGCTTTACACAACCTTTCTTGATTCTGCAACAGTGCTTTTAATGCGTGATCTGGCTAAAGGATCTATAACAAAGTTATCGGATAAAAAAGGATTAAATATTGCTGCTGCATGGAGACCTGGTGAAGAAGAAGTCGCTCTTACTCTTACGACAAGTGGAAACCCAGATATTTACACAATTAGCCTGGAAGGTAAAACATTGCAGAGGCTGACAACCAATTGGGGAATTGATGTGTCGCCGGCATTTTCCCCGGATGGCAAGAAAATGGCGTTTGTTTCCAACAGGTCAGGTGCCCCTCAAATATATATACTTGATATAAAAAACAATAGTGTGGAGAGGTTAACGTACCAGGGCAATTATAATACCTCACCAGCGTGGTCAAAACTTGACAGGATAGCCTTTTCCGGTTCCTCTGATGGAAATTTTGATTTATTTACTATCCGACCGGATGGAGGTGGCTTACAAAGGCTAACTAAAGATCAAGGAGATAATGAAGATCCATGTTGGTCACCAGGAGGAAGGTATATTGCCTTTAGTTCAAATAGAAATGGTGGAAAATACCATATTTTTATTGCAAATGCCAACGGGGATAACCAGCGGCAGATAACCTTTTCTGAAGGTGAGCAGTTTTCACCTTCATGGGCACGCATAAAAGAATGATTTTCAATGTAACTATTACGATGAAGCCTTTAGAAAGATTTCATGGCCTAAAAGTTTTAGGCTATAAACCGTTTGCTTCTAGCTGGGTTTTTCCATCTTTAAACCTGGGGGATTGTTTTGCTTAAAAGTTTTCTGGCGGTATAGATTTATTTCGAGATCCTTTAAGGTTTTATAATGTATCTACTTCGATCAATTCTTTTGAAATTGTAGTTACTATATAAATAGTATTTGAAATTGCAAGATAGTAATGGTACATAGTATAATAAACAAGTATCGAACATTTTTAACAATTAAAATAGAGGGAGGAAAGAATAATGAAGAGGAAAATACTTATAGGAACGATTATGATTTTTGCATGGGTTTCTCTTTTTTTAGTTCTCTCGTGTGCGAAGAAACAGGTGATGACAGAGGAGAAGATAACCGAAAAACCTGCCGTGGCAAAAGAGGTTGAAAAGAAGGCAGCCCCTACCGAAGAAGCGATGAAAAAGGAAATGGAAGAGGCAGAAAAAATTAGACTCGAGCGCCTCCAAGAATTGGAGAAGGCTAAAAGAAGTGAAGCTGAATCAGTGAAGCGCTACCAGGAAAGAATGGCTTTAAACTTTGAGGCAGAGGCAGTTTATTTTGACTTTGACAGATCCACTATAAAACCAGAGTATGTTCCTGTTCTTAAGGATAAGGCAGATTACCTGCGAGATAATCCTAATACTCGCATAAGGATCGAGGGTAATTGTGATGAGAGAGGTACGAATGAATACAACCTTGCCTTGGGCGAAAGAAGGGCCAATAGTGCAAAGAAATTTCTCGTCTCTCTCGGTATTTCTCCTGAAAGAATAGACACTATTAGCTATGGTGAGGAAAGGCCCCTTGCTTTAGGCCATAACAAAGAATCATGGGCACAGAACAGGCGGGATGATTTTGTAATACTTAATAGATAATTTGGAGAACTTTATTTTAAAAATCGGTAAGGGGGTTAGAAATACAACAGCCATCTTGAAGAATTATGTTTCCCAAATATGTAAATGGAAAGATAATTTAATTACATTGGTTCTAACCCCTCGTATAATGTTATCTTACGTAATTCCAAATTAAATTAACTTAAAGACTGGATAAAAAGCATGATCAAGCAATGTGCCAAGGTTATACTATTTGTCTTATTGGCTGGCGGGTTAATTTTATCATGTGCCTCTCAGGAAGATACAGTATATTTGAACAATAAGATAAATGCCATTCAAAGGCAAACCAAGAACGACAGAGTGGAATTAGAAAATACCATTGAAAACTTGAAGGAGGCATTCGCTGCCTCTGAAAATAAGTCAATGGAGATAGAGAAAAAATTGAAAGAGGGTCAAGAATCCCTACGTTTAAGCCTTACCCAAATTTTGACGGATATGGAAGAAATAAAGGAGGTTGTCCAGAGTTTGACCGGCACAGTAGAAGAGAACAGACACTTGATTAAAAGCGCTCTTGAGGTAGATATTACAAAAGAAGACTCAAAGTTATTCCAGATAAAAGAGCTTCTTCGTAAGGTGGACGACTTACAATCAAGGCTTTTGAGCATTGAAGCTAGATCTAGCTCCGGTGTCTCACCAGGAAAAAAAGCGGGTGGGTTAAGAAATCAGGCGACTCCAGATAAAGAACAGAAGGCGGCAGTTTCAACCGAAAAAAAACCCCAAACAGAGTCAGACATCTACAATGAGATGTTGGGTCATTATAAGAGTGGCTCCTATAAAAAGGCCTTAGATGGATTTAAGGAATTTATTAAGTTATATCCCAAATCGAGCCTTGCAGATAATGCAGCTTTTTGGACAGGAGAATGTTACAAAGGGTTGGAAAGCTATGAAGAGGCAATTTTAGCATATCAAAAGGTGATCGATGAATACCCAAAGGGCAATAAGGTTCCTGCAGCCATTCTTCAACAGGCAGTTTCATTTGAGAAAATAAATGATAATACAACAGCCAAATTACTGCTTAAAAAATTGATTAAAAGTTTTCCGAATTCTAAAGAGGCGGAGATAGCCTCTAAAAAACTGAAATAATAATCAACCCTGAATACTTATCTATAAAGCAAATATGGCTTTCTAGATTCAAGAAAAGAATCCCTGTCCTTGGAGCAGCTCTCTAAGATGCAATTTAGGCCATTTTCTTCTTCTAATTTTATCCTTACCAAGGAATCACCAGTAATAATATCTACTGGCTGCCTATCTAAGACATATTCATACGGCGGCTTTATCCACGAAAAATTATCTTTGTATATCTCCAGGATCCCTTTTAGGATAGCAAGTGATGTCTGGTATGGTCTGTAAACCTGGGGATTTAAAACATGGATCATAAAACCATGGCAGAGTATTCCCTTCCATTTGTTAAATGTAGGCCGGAATGAATAGCACTGGAGGAGGCATCCCTCTGTATATCGAGTATTTAGAGATTTTTTTAGATCTGTTGGGTTAATAAATGGTGCCCCAAATAATTCAAAGGGTCTGCATGTCCCCCTTCCTTCAGATATATTTGTGCCTTCCCATATAACCTGACCCGGATAAACTAAGGCGGTTTCAAAAAGCGGCATATTTGGCGAGGGCATAATCCATCTAAGTCCAGTATCATTCCATAGCATTGACCTTTTCCAACCTGAAAGAGGAGCAACATTAATATCAATGTTTAACTCAAATGCATCTCTAAAGAGATATGCTATCTCTGCTATAGTCATTCCATGTCGCATGGGAAGGCTGTAAGGCCCGACAAAAGAAAAAAATTCAGGTTGCAAGATATTTCCCTCAACAATTTCCCCTCCCAAAGGATTAGGTCTGTCTAATACAATAACGTCCTTGCCTCTTTCAGAACACGCTTTAAGGAAGTAAAGCATTGTAGAAATAAAGGTATATACCCTTGTTCCAATATCTTGCAGGTCTATAATAAGCAAGTCAATATCATCAAAGATATCAATTATTTTATCTATTCTGCTGCCGTATGCCGTGTAAACTGGTATATTTAAATCCTTATCCCAGTATTCATCAGTCTCAATCATGTTGTCCTGATCCTCTCCCCTGAATCCGTGTTGAGGACCAAATATAACTTTTAGTTGATCTGGAAGGAGATCGGATATTATTTCCTTTGTACTTATTAGGCCTTGGTTGACAGATGCCTGGTTGGCAAGCAGTCCCAGACGTTTATTTTTTAGCCTCCTCCAGTATACTTGGCCAAAGTTATCAAGGCCTATGGAAACCTTTACCATTTTTGCTCCAAAAATTTTGTGGGGTAAAAATTTACCAAATAAACCTCCAAACGAGATCGTCATATTTTACTATGAGAAGATAAGAATTTCGATTCGTAGTCATTAAACAAAGAAAATGGGCTATATTTTCCATTAATGCCTATATGTAAGAATGAGAAGAGGCAGGGCAGTTAAAAAGTAAACAGCCTTGAAAGAGAATAAGCCCAAGGATGATGTTGATTAATTTTTTATAACCTCTTCAATGGCAGATCGGATCTCCGGGTACTTAAAAACGAAGCCTTTCTGTGACAATTTTGCAGGTATAACCCTTTGACCTTTAAGAACAACTGAGCCAAATTCCCCTAAGATAAGCCGAATAAGAAAAGAAGGTGTTTTTAAAAAAGAAGGTCGAGAAAGCGCCTTACCGAGAGCCTTGGCAAGTTCCTTGTTGCGTACCGGATTTGGTGAACACAAATTAACAGGGCCTTGTATAGCATCATTATCAAGGATAAAAAGAAAGGCATTTAAGAGATCGTCCATGTGAATCCAGGAAAACCACTGGTCCCCGCTTCCCAATGGTCCACCAACATATTTTTTGAATGCAGAAATCATCTGTCCCAATGCGCCACCTGTCTTACCCAGAACAATACCAAATCTTGTTACTGTTACCCGAACCCCTTTGTCCAACGCCTTTAATGCCTCCCTTTCCCAATCCACACAAAGTCTTGCCAGAAAATCACCTCCAGGGCTATCTTCCTCCACCAATTCCTTATCATCTTGAAAGCCATAATACCCTACTGCCGATGTGCTGCAAAGGAAAGGGAGTTTTTCTCCGCTAAGGGCATCAACCAAATTGCGAGTTGTCGAAATCCTGCTACTATAGATGAGATCTTTAGTCTTCGTGTTCCAACGCTGAAAGATCGAGGCGCCCGCGAGATTAATAATAGCATCTTGCTTTAAAAC
>CAYMVB010000031.1:0-1905 GCA_964393665.1 uncultured Desulfobacteraceae bacterium
CCGATGTCTCTTGTAATGTCTGGCTACTCCTCATGACCTGCTGAAATGCTGCATTGGAGGCCTGAATACACTGGTTGACATACTCTGGATTAACCTTAAGGCTGCCTATGGATTTTACCAATATAGGTAAAATCTTCGAAAACTGGCTCTTTGCGGCGGTGACCCCACTCACCATGAATCCATACCCATTACCACCTCCAGGTCCGCCAGTGAAGGGCATAAATGGCGCGACCGTACATAGAAACATTCCCTCTCCTACCTTTTTCTGTTTCGTAAACAAAGCCCGAAGTATCTCTGTTTTCCCACCCTGAATCATTGAAGCCCTTTGAGTTATGGAGATTGTCTTGAATTTTTTAAGCCTTGGAGCCTGGGGCATAAACTGCTGTGCTATTTGAGTAGCGGCAATCTCTGAGAAATGAAGCATGAAATTTTCGGGCGTTAATGGATTAATTACGGGCATTTCTATCCAGGCTACAGGATAGCCCCCCATGTTCATGTAGTTCCAGTCTATCTGTTTCTGCTCCTGGCTCATATAGACTGGACCAATGCTTCCGAAGAAGAATACCTGATTAAGCTTGTTTTCTCTATCGCGGGCTACGAAGGCCAGCTCCCCGCATTGGCCTGCGGTATATATATTCTACCTCGCAGAAATTTGTATTTTGTAAACGCCTCCGTCGTAACTGGAAAGGGGCAAGTCAAATGAATTTGCCTGTGGTATCACCAGCACGATAGCAATGAAGATAAAAAATAGCGTTGATTTACCTTTCATGTTGACTCTCCTTTATTTTTTGTAATGATACAAGTTTTAGTGAGGTGGCCTTTGATTTTTTAGGTTTTCAGCTTTTTCATTGTCCCATAAGGGGGTAGTCTACCCTAACGGAATTGCTATCTTTATCGGTTTCTATTGCTTTTCCCTCTTTTTGCAATAATCCTTATAGTGACATAAAAATAAAACCTTTTGAAAAATATAAAGGAAGGGCAAATTGCAAAATAGGATTTATGATTTGCCTTTGAACCAGGTTTTGTTTGCTAAGACTACCGATGTTTCTACTTGTCGGTCTGGAATTGACCAGTAATTGCTGAGGAGGCGATTCTTTCCCTCCTCTGAAACCAGTCGATACCCATTTTTTCTATAAAATGAGATTGCCCGTGAAGCGGCTGCCCAGGTTCCAATGAGGATAGGTTTCGTTGTCATGCCCTCCAAACGCTTAAGCAGTCTTGTACCAATGCCCATTCCCTGCGCTTTTGTCTTTACGTAGGCATGGCGAATAAGGGTAACATCGCCTTTATCCTGCATTCCCATCACACCGGCTAGGCTTCCACGATTTTCTAATCCCCAGAAGACAACACCATCGTCAACTTCACGAATCAATTCGGCAAAGGACATATATGGTTCATGCCGGCGGTTTTCTGGGATAACCCCTTTATATGCTTCGGCAGAATCGTTGATAAGATTAAATATTATATGAAGATCTGATTTTAGACACTTACGTATCATCTTTATCCTCAATATCTTCATACACTTCATGTGAAAATCGAGGTGTGCACATGGCTAAAAAGATTAAGTCTTCTGATCCGATATTGGTAATTCGCTGAGGGCACATCTGCGGGATGAGGATAATGTCGCCAGGATTTACTTCCTGTGCCGGCGATTTTCCAAGTTCCACCCGCCCTTTGCCACTAAGGATATAATAGCGTTCGGCAGTCCCCCTGAGCCTGTGCCGGCGGGTGGTAACACCAGGTTTAACTCTCGCCCTGGCGATCGATGCATCTGGGTCGTCAGGCGTGTTGGACAATTCGGTAATGTAACAATTTTCAGTAGCATAGTACTCATAGCTTTGATCTTGCCGTTTAACCCATTCCTCCATTCATTTCTCCTTTCAGCCTACCAGTTGAGACATAGAA
>CAYMVB010000032.1:0-1518 GCA_964393665.1 uncultured Desulfobacteraceae bacterium
CTAAATTTATGCATGCTATCTTTTGTATATTCTTTTACCTGTTATGCCGACAGTGGATAAACTTTTTTGACCCCGGACATTGCTACTATATCATTTGAGGCATATTTGCCTGCCTGAAAGGTTTTATCTAAACTGAGAAAGCAGAGGGGGTTAAAGGTAACAAGACAGTTTCATGCTTTAATAGCCTATAGGAGAAAAATATTGCATGAAGGAGTAAAAGGGGTGAACGTACATATTTACAAAGCACGGCAGACTTATATAATCTTCGCTATTAATCTTCCATGAACTCCTTTAGTAATTTGACCATTATTGCCTTTTGGCAATGAAGCCTGTTTTCCGCCTGTTGAAAGACAACAGAATGGCGGCCATCTATCACATCAGCAGTCTGTTCATACCCTCTCATGGCAGGCAGGCAGTTCATAAATATAAGATCAGGAGCTCCTAATTGGACCTTCTCGGTATCAACTTGATAAGGCTTTAGGGCTTGAACCCTATGCTCACGCTCTTTTGGATTAATATGATAGCTCATCCATGAATCTGTATAAATAATATCCGCATCTTTAACCGCCTCAAGGGGGTCATTAGTCAAATTTATAATTGCCCCTGATTTATTGCATATCTCGCGACAATCATCCATCACTGCCCTTAGCGGGCTGAAATTTTCTCCCTTGGGACAACCTACATTGATAGTAATACCCATCTTTGAACATCCATAGAGCAAAGAATGAGTCACATTATTTTTTGCATCACCTAAGTAGGCAAGTTTAAGCCCATTGAGTTTCCCCTTCTTTTCCCGAATGGTCATTAGATCGGATAATATCTGACATGGGTGATTAAAATCAGTTAGGCCGTTAATGACCGGAATGTCAGAGTGTTGTGCCATTTCTTCAATATTCTTATGGGCAAAGAGCCTGGCCATAATGAGGTCTGAATAGCGACTAAGGGTTTTAACCGTATCGTGTATCGTCTCTTTACCTGTTCCCAAAGGTGAACTTGCCATATCATAATAAATTGCATGCCCTCCCATTTGGTACATTCCTGTCTCAAAGGAAATACGGGTACGCAGGCTGGGCTTCTCAAATATCATGACCAAAACCCTTTGGCTCATCGCATCATAAAATTGTTCTGGCGATTTTTTTATTATATCGGCAAGATCTAAAACACCGAGGATATCTTCCTTAGACCAATCTTTTAAGGTAATTAAATGCTTCATATCTATATATAGCCTATTCTCCTACCAGATCTTCATAGTATCTGTCTATTTCTCCATCCCTATCAAATATTGTAAGCAGGAGGGCGGCACGGACCCACATGCCGTTTCTAACCTGCCTCCAGTAGATAGCCCTCGGGTCAGAGTCAACCTCAATAGCAATTTCCTTACGGCGCGGAAGGGGGTGAAGCAATACAGCATCGGGTTTAAGTATTTTAAGATGCCTTTCGGTAAAGTGGAATTTGCTCGTATCAATAAGGCTGCTTTCATTTGCCTTATCCCACTCATCCTGAATACGTGTCATGTAT
>CAYMVB010000033.1:0-10480 GCA_964393665.1 uncultured Desulfobacteraceae bacterium
ACCGGCATATCAATATTGGGAATCATGATAGGTGTAATGGCTCTCATTGTCGTATTGGCGGTGATGAATGGATATAGAGAAGATTTATTGAAAAAGATCCTCGGTGTCAATTCACATATATTTATTTTAAGCTATGAAGGTGGAGTTACAGATACAGAAGAGGTTATGAGGTCAGCGACAGCTGTTGAGGGTGTTATTTCGGCAACGCCTTTTATCTATAGCCAGGTGATGGTTAAAAAGGATGAGAATATTTCAGGGGCCATTCTACGAGGTGTCGACCCAGATACAGGCGGGAAGGTGATTAACATTGACTCCATGATCAGGGGTGGGTCTTTGTCCGTTTTGGACAAGTATGAAAATGGGCTAAAAGGGGTTATAATTGGAGTCGAGCTGTCTAAACAGATAGGGGCATTGCCGGGAGATGCAGTAACATTAGTCTCACCTGTAGGTAAACTGACTCCCTTAGGGAGGGTAGCCAATGAAGATCAGTTCATTGTAAAAGGTCTTTTTGAATCTGGAATGTATGAGTATGACAACTCGCTTTTATATATCTCCCTGAATGATGCAAAGGATTTTCTGTCTTTAGGCGATGATGTGACTGGCATTGAATTAAGAATAAAGGATATACAGAAAAGTGATGAAGTAAGCAGGGCTGTCCAGGATAAGCTTGGCTACCCTTATTGGACAAAAGACTGGAAGATGATGAACAGGAGCCTTTTTTCCGCGATAAAGCTTGAAAAGGTTACCATGTTTATCATTCTAACAATGATCATTCTTGTAGGGGCACTTAATATCATAAGTTCACTTGTGATGTTGGTTATGGAAAAGCACAGAGACATTTCTATACTGAGGACAATGGGTGCCTCATCTAAAAGTATTATGTATATTTTTTTATTTCAAGGCCTGTTTGTTGGCCTTGCAGGAACCTTCCTGGGATTGATTTCCGGGACGTTTCTCTGCCAGATCTTAGAAAAATATAAATTTATAAAACTTCCCCCAGACGTTTACTATATAACTACGTTACCGGTTAAAATGGAGTGGATGGATACATTTTTAATTTCCCTCGCTGCCATACTCATATCTTTTGTCGCCACTATTTTTCCATCTCGACAGGCAGCTACCGTTAACCCTGTTGAGTCGTTGAGGTATGAATAGGATAGATGCTTTTGCAATGTTTTCGAACTGCGATACTTGTTTTCTGGGTTGCGTTTCACCAACAAACGCTATGAGCGCTGAAAACTATCTGGTATTTTAGCACGAGATAATGGCCGGCCTGTTATTTTGATTCTCCGAAGCGGCTGATTAACTGGCAAATAGGTATCTCATGGTTTTATTAATTTTTAGGGCCATAGTATTATTATCGTGTAATAAAAAAGATGATGAAACCTTTGTTAACAATAGATGATGTCCATAAGGATTTTAGAAAAAAAGATCAGTTAATTCAGATACTCAAAGGGGTTAGTCTGCAGATATTGCCGGGTGAATCCCTTGCAATAATAGGGCCTTCAGGTGCGGGAAAATCTACTTTACTCAATATCATGGGAACCTTAGAGCCGCCGTCGAAAGGTAGGGTATTTTTTAACGAGAAAGATGTTTTTCAGATGGATGAAAGGGGACTTAATGCAATCAGAAACCTAGAAATAGGGTTTGTCTTCCAATTTCACCATCTTTTATTTGAGTTTAATGCTCAGGAAAATGTTAGTATTCCCGCTATGATAGCAGGACAAGATAAAAGGGAATCTGCCGACAGGGCCTCTATTATTCTTGAAAAGATGGGTTTAGAGGACAGGATTTATCATAGGATTGGAGAGCTTTCCGGAGGAGAGCAACAAAGGGTAGCAATTGCTCGGGCCCTTATTATGGAGCCCAAATTATTATTGGCTGATGAGCCTACCGGGAACCTGGATAAAGCTACAGGTGATGAGATTATAAAACTTCTCATTGAACTTAATAATGAAAAGGGGCTGGCTTTAATTATAGTAACTCACAATATCGAGCTCGCTGACCAGCTCTCTAGAAAATTATTGCTCATAGATGGAAAATTTGTATAGAAGCTGCTCAATAAATCATAGACAGTAATTCTTGGTTATCTATTTATTTATCTTAAAAAACAGAGCTTACAAAGAAACAAACGTAATAGAAAAAATGGGTTGACTACCTTTAAGAGAAGCATTTTTGATGCTGTTAACATTGGTAAGTATCAGGCTTCAAATAAAGAGCAGCTAAGTGCTTATGGAATCAATAATTAAAAAACTATTATACCGCACTTTTTATATAGTATTGTCAGGATCACTTTTATTTATTCTCCTTTCCTTGTTATTTATTCCTCGTTTGCATGCAAAGAACCCTGAAACAATAGCAGTTCTTCCCTTTAAAATTTATTCCTTGAGGCCATTAAGCCATCTTGCCTTTGAACTGCAAAAAGCCTTAACTGCAGGTATGGCTCAAAAGGGATATAGCACGGTTACTCCGGAGGTGATAAATGAGCGAATAGTGCCTGAGCTAGCCCTTGAGGATCCGGAACTTGTAAGGAGGATAGGCACGGAAAACAAGATTGACTGGTTAATTAAAGGAAGCCTAAGCAGGGTCGGTGAGAAGATAAGCGTCGATTTTCAAGTTATACCTATAGCAGTAAATAAGAAATCCTCTTCTTATTATTTTGTTGGAGACAGTATAGATGAATTAGATACGTTAATGGAGAAGGCCACCTTATCGATATCGAATAAGATTAGAGGCCTTGTAGAAATAGGGTCTATAAGCATTACGGGGAATAAAAGGATTGAGACGGATGCTCTTCTCGCATCAATTGAAAGTCAAGAGGGGGGGGTATTTTCCTTGGAACAATTGGATAATGACCTCAAATCAATATATAAAATGGGTTTTTTTGAGGATGTTCAAATAGATGTAGAAGAACACCATAAAGGGAAAAATGTTGTATTCAGGGTTATTGAAAAACCGTCCATTAAACGAATTAGCTTTGAGGGAAATAAAAAAATAGAAAATAAGGATTTGATGGATGTTTTGGGTATAAAAAAATACACTATACTCAATATAGAGGAAATAAAAAACAGTATCGAGAGGTTGAGAGATTTTTATAATCAAAAAGGATACTTTAATGTTGTTATTACCTATATGCTGGAGGAGCTTTCTGGTAATGAAGTTGCCTTAGCCTATCAAATTAAAGAGGGAGATAAGGTTACAATTACTAAAATTATTTTTGTTGGAAATGTTAACTTTAGCGATGATGATTTAAAAGATGTTATGGATACAGATGAAAAGGGTTTTTTTTCCTTCATTACTGATTCCGGACATTTGGATAAAAAGGCCTTAGAAAGTGATATATTCAAGATAAAATCATTTTACAATAACAATGGCTACATAAAGGCAATGGTGGGGGAGCCAAACATATCCTTTGAGAAGGATGAAGGGATTTTGATCACTATTACGGTTAATGAAGGACCTCAATATGCTATTAGGGATGTACGAATTGAAGGTGATCTCATCAAGGATGCCGCGGAGCTTTACAAGAACCTTAGAATCTCAGAAGAGAGGGTTTATAACAGAGAGACGGTTAGGGCCGATGCACTTAAATTGAGCGAGATTTATTCGAATGAAGGCTATGCCTTTGTAGATGTTTTGCCGCAGATAAAAGAGGATGATAAATCTCATAAGGTCGATATCGTATACCAGATAAACAAGGGGAAAAAGGTTAAGTTTGAGAGAATTATCATTACCGGTAATGATAAGACGAGAGACAAGGTTATTCGAAGAGAGCTAAAGATCTCTGAGGGTGGCTACTTTAGCGGGGAAAAGCTAAAGAGGAGCAGCGAAAATTTACACCGGCTGGGTTTTTTCGAAGAAGTAGAGATTAATACCAAACAGGGAACTACCGAAGAAGATATGATTTTACATATACAGGTTAAGGAGGCGCCAACAGGCAGATTTTCGATGGGTGCAGGTTATAGCTCCGCAGAAAATTTTATTGGAATGCTTGAGATCGCCCAAGAGAATCTCTTTGGAAGAGGACAGTCATTGTCAGCAAGGGCCTCGTTGAGTTCCAGGTCTGGAAGATATACCCTTAGCTTTACTGAGCCGTGGCTTTTTGACAGGCCCCTTTCAGGTGGTATAGATTTATATGACTGGGAATATGAATATGACGAATACACCAAGGACAGTCGCGGGGGTAAGTTGAAGTTTGGATTTCCACTTGTGCTGGAGTTTACAAGGGGATCAATTATTTACACCTATGATGATGCTGATATCTCCGAGATAGAAGATGGAGCTTCTCAGATAATAAAGGACATGGAAGGCAGGAGTGTGACAAGCAGTCTCTCAGTCGGCGTCTCCAGGGATAGCAGAAATAAACGGTTTAATGCCACGCGAGGATCTACTAATTCATTTTCTATTGAATATGCAGGTGGGGTTCTGGGTGGGGATAATTATTTTACAAAATACAGGGCAAAATCTGCCTGGTTTTTCCCTGCCTTTTGGGGCACTGCAATTTCGGTGCAAGGTAGATGGGGCTATGTAGAAAGAAGAAGCGGGGGGGAATTACCAGTTTATGAGAAATTCCGATTGGGCGGAATGAATACTGTCAGGGGATTTGAGTACGCTGCTATATCCCCTATTGATCCAGATTCAGGAGACCGGATAGGTGGTGAAAAGATGATGGTTTACAATCTGGAGTATAGATTTCCATTGGTAAAAGAACAGGGAGTGATGGGCGTTTTGTTTTTTGATGCGGGCAATGTTTATGAAAAAGATGAAGATTATTCCTTGAAGGGTTTAAGAAAAAGTATAGGCGCAGGCATACGATGGTATTCTCCAATGGGGCCACTGAGATTAGAATGGGGATACAACCTTGATCCACAATATGACGAGCCATCGAGCAATTGGTCTTTTTCAATCGGCAGCCCCTTTTAGGGGACATTTACATATGATAGTATTAACACGGGGGCAGATTATAGAGCCATTGGAGGTTCTTAGTTGTTTACATATAAAGGGCCAATATAAAATTGAGAAAACTTTTGAACTCGCATGTTGCATGTGAGATTGAATTATGATTACTTTTATATTTATCGCTTATCTGAGGAGATATATCAAAAATGGAGGATAAAATGAAAAAACTTTTTTTTCTTATAGTACTTATTGCTGTCAGCTTCAGCACGGGCATAGTGTTAGGAGAAGATAGTATCTCTGTTGGTGTAGTTGATATGCAAAGATGCATTCAAGAGTCTCAAGAGGGACAAAAGGTTTTTGACGCCTTAAAAAATAAAAAGGAAAATCTCCAGAAGAAACTTGATAATAAACAGAAGGAACTTTTGGAGTTAAGAAAAGAGTTAGAGAAACAATCTATGATGCTAAGCATGGATGCGCAAGAGAATAAAAAAAAGGATATTGAAAGAAAGGCAAGGGAATTAGAATATTTTTTTAAGGATTTAAATGAAGAGATGATGAGGGCTCAAGAAAAAGAGAAGAAAAAAATTTTTAATGAGCTCAAGGATATAATTGGAAAGATAGGCTCTGAAAGTAAGTATGACCTGATAATGGAAAGATGGGCAGGGGGGGTCCTTTATTTTGATGAATCAAGGGAAATCACCGATCAGGTGATAAAGGCCTATGATACATTAAAGAGTGAAAATAAATGATTAATGGTTTCATTACTGTTTTTCCAAGTTGAAAGTCTGATTTGGCACTATTATTCATGATGAGCCCCGAGCTTGAAAAGAAATAAAAATACAGAATAGGCGTTACTTATAAGATGGCACCTTACATTATTTTTGATTGCGCGTGAATCTAACAGTAAGTAGAATGGTACTTTCTATTTTAGCTATAGTAATGGTAAAGATGGTAAGGGTGTTATCTTAGTAATTTAAAATTTTCAATAAACGTAGGTGTCAGCAATAACAATAATTCTTAAGTGAACAATAATCGTTGATAACGTAAGGTACACTTCAATTGAAAATAACTCTTAAACAAATAGCAGACTTAGTGGGGGGAGAAGTTCTAGGAGATAAAGATGTCCTCATAAAAGGGATAAGCTCCCTTGCATTGGCAGGTGATGGGGAGATATCATTTTTTAGAGGCTCCGGGTTTAAAGATCAAATTAAGGAGACAAAGGCCTCTGCATTACTTGTAAGAGAGGCCATTGATACATATAAAGGAGCACAGATAGTAGTTAAAGACCCTTATCTTGCCTATGGAAGGGTTGCGGCACTATTTTCTCCACCTGTACCAAGGTTTGAGGGGATTAGCGAAAAGGCAATAATTGAAAAAGATGTAAAAATAGGCGAAGATGTTTCGATCTATCCCCTTGTATATATTGGTTATGAATCCTTAATAGGTGCTCATGTAACAATTTTTCCAGGTGTATACATAGGCAACAGGGTGAAAATTGGCGATGGAACTGTATTATACCCTCATGTAACTATAATGTCCGATTGCATTATCGGGAAAGATGTAACTATTCACGGTGGAACTGTTATAGGTAGCGACGGGTTCGGCTATGCGAGAGATGGCGACGTAAACGTAAAAATACCGCAGGTTGGAATTGTGGAGATTGAGGATGATGTCGAGATTGGTGCAAACAACACTATAGATAGGGCCTCTATTGGCAAAACAGTTATACGAAGTGGTGTAAAGACTGACAATCTTGTTCAAATCGGCCATAATGTGGTTGTTGGGGAAAATACCCTTGTTGTTGCCCAGGTAGGAATTGCAGGTAGTACAAAGATAGGCAAAAATGTAATTATAGGTGGGCAGGTAGGGTTTGCGGATCATGTGGAGATAGGTGACAGGGTAATGATTGGGGCAAAATCCGGGGTTTCACATTCTATTCCAGCAGGAGAAATTGTATCAGGCATTCCAACAATGCCCCATCGTCTCTGGCTTAAGACCAGAGGAAACATAAAAAAGCTGCCTATATATCTGGAAAGGATAAAGGCACTCGAAAATAAGGTCAAAGATTTAGAAAAAAAATTAAAGAGGAGAAAAAAGAATAATGGAGTTACCCCTTCTTTATAAGGATATTATAAGGATTCTTCCGCACAGGCCCCCATTTTTACTTGTGGATACTATTACAGAGCTTGAACTAGGTAAAAGGGTGGTAGGGATTAAAAATGTCACCATTAACGAATATTTTTTCCAAGGTCATTTTCCCGGCAACCCAATAATGCCTGGAGTTTTGGTAGTAGAGGCGATGGCGCAGACAGGAGGGATACTTGCCAGACTATCCGTTCCGGGGGTATTAGAAGATAAAAAGGAAAATGCCATATACTTTGCCTCTATTGACAAGGTAAAATTTCGAAAACCAATTTTACCCGGTGACCAAATTATTTTTGAACTTACCCCCATAAGGAAGGGTAGCAGGATATGGAAAATGAAGGGGAAGGCGACTGTAAATAATAGTATAGCGGCTGAGGCAGAACTCGTTGCCGTAATAAATTGAGGTGTTGAGGATGGGAATAGATATCCATAAATCTGCAGAGGTGTCTTCGAAGGCAGAATTAGATGATGGGGTTAAAATCGGGCCTTTTTCAATAATAGGGGAAGGTGTAACTATTGGGAGAGATACACATATTGGGTCGCATGTGATTATAGAGGGAACCACATTGATAGGGGAAAAAAATATAATATATCCCTTTGTTTCTCTTGGGTTGCCTCCTCAGGATACAACCTATAAAGGTGAGGAAACAAAACTTATTATTGAGGATGAAAACATAATAAGGGAATTTGTGACGGTTAATAGGGCTACTACTAAGCAGAATAGAGCGACTAAAATTGGTAGCAAAAATTATATTATGGCCTATGCACATATAGCCCATGATTGTTCCCTGGGTGATTCTATTATCATGTCAAATGCTGCAACACTGGGAGGTCATATAGAAATAGGTGATCACGCCATAATAGGTGGATTGGTGGCTATACATCAGTTTGTCAGAATTGGCCCATATGCTTTTATAGGAGGAAAATCTGCAATAGTAAAAGATATACCTCCTTTTATGATGGCATCTGGCGATAGGGCAAAATTGTATGGACTAAACTTCACAGGCCTTAAGAGAGAGGGCTTCTCAGAGGAGACGATAGAAATGCTAAAAAAGGCATATAAGATTATATGGCGCAGCCACAGTCTGCTTAATGAAGCATTAGAGAGGGTAAAAAGGGAGTTGCCGGCCTTTGAAGAATTAGATACCTTACTTGAATTCCTGGTAAGCTCAAAGAGGGGGATCCTTAAATAGTAATCGAGTATGTAACATGGACAAAAATGGCGGGGTTAGCGAGCAATATGATAAAATAGGGCTTATTGCAGGAAGTGGTAAGTTTCCGATTTTAATAGCTGAAACGGCAGCTAAAAAGGGTTTGAAGATAGTTGCTGTAGCCCACAGGGGAGAGACTGATCCAGAATTAGAAAAAAAGGTTAGTAGTGTTACATGGGTAGGTTTAGGCCAATTTGGCCATTTGCTTGAAGCCTTTAAATTACGTGGGATTAATAAAGTTTTAATGGCAGGTGGCATAAATAAGACAAATATGTTTAAAAACCTCAGGTTAGACTTAAAGGGAATGGCGATAGCTGGAAAATTATTGGTATTCCATGATGATGATATTTTAAGGGCCGTTGCTCATGAGCTTGAGAAAGAAGGTATAAGAGTTGTTAGCTCTGCCATATATCTCCCGGAATTGTTAGCTCCGGAGGGTTGCTTTACGAAAAGAAGACCGAGTAAGGAGGAGTTGACAGACATCGAATTTGGTTGGGAGATGGCAAAAGAATTAGGGCGTTTAGATATTGGGCATTGCGTTGTCGTAAAGAGGAAGACGGTGCTGGCTTTGGAGGCCATTGAAGGCACGGATAAGACCATACTGAGGGGCGGAGAACTGGCTCATAAGGGCGCAGTAGTTATTAAGGTTTGCAAGCCTGACCAGGATCTTAGGTTTGATCTTCCTGCCGTTGGCCTTACTACGATAAGGACAATGTCAAGGGTTAAGGCATCTGCATTAGCCATTGAATCTGGTAAAACCCTTGTCTTTGATAAAGAGGCAATGATAAGATTGGCAAATGAATGGGGTATATCTATTATCTCAAGATAATAGCTTGATGTAATAATGCTGTTTCTTAGTCGAAAAAGGAATAGCAAAGAGCATTTAGAAATAAAAGGGTATGGTATTACGTGAATAAATTACGTTTTGGTGTTGTAGGAGTAGGTTATATAGGCCAGCTGCATGCCGAGAAGTATGCTGCCATGAAGGATGTTACTTTAGCTGGATTGGCAGATATTGATTTTAAGAAGGCAAAGGAAGTGGCTCATAAGTATAACACTAAGGCCTACAGTAGCCATTTTGAGCTTTTAAAAAATGTTGACGGGATTAGCCTGGCAGTACCGACAGCATTCCATTTCCAAATTGCGCGTGATATCCTGAACCACGGAAAGCATCTCTTAATAGAGAAACCAATTACTCTTCTATTAAGCGATGCTGATATATTAATAGAATTAGCAAATGACAAGAAGATCGTCTTCCAGGTAGGGCACATAGAAAGATTTAACCCAGCGATAGTAAAAATGAGGCCCTTTGTTTTTGATCCTGTTTACATAGAATCGCAAAGGCTCAGCTCTTTTACTAAGCGAGGAACTGATGTAAACGTGGTTTTAGATCTAATGATTCACGATTTAGATATACTATTGAGTATAGTAAATTCAGATATCAAGGAGATAGATGCTTTTGGTGCGCCTGTAATGAGTGACGGGATAGATCTTGCTCATGTTAAAGTAAGCTTTTCCAATGGAACTATAGCTCATTTATCGGTCAACAGACATTCTCATGAATCTGTTAGGACAATAAGAATCCTTCAGCCAGATAGTTATATCTCAGTTGATTACAGTAAAAGAAAATTTGGCATAACCAAACTAAAGAGAAGTGGAGAAAATTTTGATCATTTTTCTCCTGATTCTTACGAAGAAACCACCTTCCAGGACAGTGACCCCTTATTAGAGCAGATCGGGTCTTTTATAGGTTGCATAAAAAACGGTACAAAGCCCAAGGTTTCAGGAATTGATGGGAGAAATGCTCTATCTTTAGCCCTCACTATTGTTGATCAGATTAAAAGAAAAACCTCCGGTGCTATCCCAGGTAATGATTTCTTTAAAAAGGCTGGGTAATTAGCGGTATTATAATTAGAATTAGCGGAGAGGGCTCAGGGGCTGATTTTATTGTCTCCTTCGGGGAATGGGAGAAAAACCCTCGCCTTTTCCCCGCAGAACGGGATCTTCGCTTTGCTTCGACCCGCAAAGCGGGATCTTCGCTTCGCTTCGACTGGCGAAGACTTTAGTTAAATAATTTTTACTGGTTAAGGCACAAAGGGGCAAAGGCCTGTCTGCGTACGGACACGCACAGGCAGGCACAAAGAAAAAATAATGCGTCTCAAAAACTCTGTGCCTCTGTGCCTTTGACCCTCAAGCTATCGGCTTTAGCCGATAGTAGTTGACTT
>CAYMVB010000034.1:0-19222 GCA_964393665.1 uncultured Desulfobacteraceae bacterium
GGTGACAATGGCACGGTCGATTGGATGGACAACGACAAGCTTCCCTATACGCAGAGGTATAAAGAGATTATTGATGAGGTTGTTGCGGTTACGGGGTAGTATCAGCATTGATAATAACGGGTTAAAAATACTTTTAATCCCTTATTTTCATTCGCTTTTCGAGCCTATGATTTTTTAAACCAAAAACAGCAACCATTAATTGCACTGAAATAATGGGGAATAGTGAGCGATGTAGAGACCTTTGAAAATTGTCATGGTTTTAAGGACTCTCATATTCCTCAATTCTCCTCATTCTTTTGAAATTTTAAAATTTTTTTAATTCGTTTATATATACAGGAAGATTGAAATGAGAATAAGTATCGCAAGCGGAAAGGGTGGTACCGGAAAAACCACAATTGCCACAAACCTGGCTGTTGCTCTTGGAGAAGGAGTGACTCTCTTAGATTGTGATGTTGAGGAACCAAACGATCATATATTTATAAAAGCGGATATAACTCATTCTGAGAGGGTAAGTGTGAAGGTGCCACAAGTCGATATGGAAAAATGCATCTTATGTGGCGAGTGCCAGGACATATGTCAATTTAAGGCTATTGTCGTTATAGGTGAAAGTGTATTAACCTTTCCAGAGCTTTGCCATAGTTGCGGTGGATGCTTTGAGGTATGTCCAGTTAATGCCATCACGGAAACGGATAGAGAAATGGGTATTTTTGAAAGTGGGTCTAGAAATGGACTTGACTTTGCCCAAGGCCGCCTTTTTGTAGGACAGGCCATGTCTGTACCGGTAATCCAAAGGGTCAAAGCGCAGGCTGACTCAGGCAATATAACCATTATTGATGCACCCCCAGGTACTTCCTGCCCAGTCATTAACTCTGTTAAAGACACCGACTTTATTATCCTTGTTACGGAACCAACTCCCTTCGGATTAAATGATCTGAAGCTTGCAGCAGGAATGGTTAAAATTCTGAAAATTCCATACGGCATTATAATAAACAGATCAGACCTCGGTGATTCGAAAGTGACAGATTACGCAAAAGCGGAAAACGTTCCTATCTTAATGGAGATACCTTTTGATAGGAAAATCGCTGAAGCATATTCCAAAGGTAGTCTTATTGTGGAAGCATTACCAGAATGGAAGGAAAAATTTATTAATCTTTATGATAAGATACTTAGCTATGTTAGAAAATGAAATGAAGGAGCTTATTATTATTAGTGGAAAGGGTGGCACAGGCAAAACTAGCCTCATTAGTGCATTTGCATCGCTGGCAAAGGATAAAGTTTTATGTGATGCAGATGTGGACGCAGCAGACCTGTACTTGATATTAGAGCCTGACATAAAAGAGAGAGAGGATTTTCAAGAAGGCCATAAGGCACGTATTAATAAAGACAAATGCACTGAATGCGGTCTCTGCAGAAAGTTATGTCGATTTGATGCCATAAGTCCTGATTTTACAGTAAACCCCATTGACTGTGAAGGCTGTGGCGTATGCGTACATTTTTGCCCGGAAGACGCGATAGATTTCCCTCTTCAGACATGTGGTGAATTATTTATATCAGAAACTCGATGCGGCCCCATGGTGCATGCAAGACTTGGCATTGCGGAAGATAATTCCGGCAAACTTGTTTCTTTAACAAGGGAAAGGGCCAAGCAGGTGGCAACAAAAACCGGCATGAAACTCATCCTCACGGATGGACCGCCCGGAGTAGCCTGCCCTGTGATTGCATCTATAACTGGATCGAGCGCTGTACTTATTATTACAGAGCCGACGCTATCAGGCCACCATGACATGGACAGGGTAGTTGAGCTGACGAGACATTTCAACATCCCTGCCTATGTTTGCATAAACAAGTTTGATATTAATTTAGATATGACAGAGACCATAGAAAAATACGCCAAAGACAATGAACTGCCTGTTATGGGAAAAATCCCTTTTGACCCTCTTTTTACAAAGGCCATGGTTGAAAAAAAGACCATAATTGAATATGATAACAATTCAGATGCGGCACGAGCTGCAAGGGGAATATGGGAGAGGCTCGCTTCTACTTTTGGAATATAGCTGATACGTATCGGCAATATGTTATGTAATCACTACTTTTGCTCATTTACCATAAGGTATAGACTGATAGGATCATCCCTTCTCAGAAACAATTCATGATAGGCATCGGCTCATAAAGAGATTCATCTCGGCTATACAATTTTCAGGAACAGGGACAAATTCTTTTGAAGTCATGTTTTACAGAATTGAAAATGTAAGTAAAAAAACACAAGATTGACTTTGCAAAGATTCTAGCCTAGAATTTAAAATATATAATGCCTATAGCTTTTAACCTTTCGAAAAACACTGTTTCTATTATTTTTTTGCTTGGTCAAATGGTTTCCTGAAATAAAGGTAAAAAATGTATCGTCTATTACATTCCCCTTTGGTAATTTAATGAAAAATGAGATATTTTTAAGGAGAAAGCCTTATGCCAGAAAATAAGGCTGGTATTAATTCAAATAATGTGGCGACAACTAAAAAAGAGCCTGCAAAGGATATCATATTCCTGATTCGGAAGCTTATTCAGGGAAATGAACTCTATACAAAACAACTTAACAGGAAATATCAAATCACCGCTGCACAACTCAACTGCCTGTTAGCTCTTTATGAGAATGGGCCCCTTCCTCCATCTCAGATCGCTAAATTTATGATGGTAAAATCAAGCACAGTTACAGGGGTCATAGACCGCCTGGAGATAAAAGATCTAGTGAAGCGACTGAGAAATTCAGCAGACCGGCGTATAATAACGATTAAGCTAACAGAAAGCGGGATCAATCTCGCTAAAAATGCCCCACCACCCATACAGCAAAAAATCATTGACGGCATGAAAAGGCTTTCCGATTCAGATAAGGCGCACATTGTCCTTTCCCTCACTAAACTAACCAACATGCTCGATGTACAGGATCTAGAAGTAGAATAATCGATGATAAAATTAGCCCTGATCAACAACAATTCAGTATGCTCATCATGAGTTTCAACGGGACAGATTGGATTAGTATCCAGAATTTTAACTGGGGAAACGTGTAAAATGAAATTTTCTAAATATCATGCCATTGGAAATGATTATATTGTAATTAACCCCTCAGATGCGACAGATGGGTTGACTGCAAATGAAATCAGATCAATTTGCCATAGAAATTTCGGCATCGGTTCAGATGGGATCCTTTTTGGGCCAATAGAAACAAAAGAATGTGACTTTGCCTTAAGAATCTTTAACCCTGATGGGAGTGAGGCAGAAAAAAGCGGCAACGGATTAAGAATTTTCTCTCGTTATCTATGGGATAATCATTTCGTCAATGATAGGCAATTTACCGTAAAAACCTCAGGTGGTAACGTAAGGTGTCAGGTTCACAACCGGGGTAAAAGTGTCACTGTTGAAATGGGAAAAGTAAACTTCGATAGCCAAGTAATACCAGTCAAAGGACCGCCCAGGGAAGTTATACATGAAAAGATTATTATTAATGAGAAAGAATTGTCCTTTTGTGCTGCTACAATAGGAAACCCTCACTGTGTTATCCTTTGCGATGAGGTTTTCCCTGAAGAGGCCAAAAGCATTGGCCCAATTATAGAAAAAGAACCCCGTTTTCCAAATAAAACAAACGTGCAATTCATGAAAATTATTGACCGTGGGAATATTCAGATTGAAATATGGGAAAGAGGTGCTGGATATACACTGGCATCTGGAAGCAGTAGCAGCGCAGCAGCCGCTGTTGCCTTTAAATTAGGTCTATGCGATTCCCGCATAGATGTTCATATGCCTGGAGGCATAATTAAAATTACCGTTTCAAGTGATTTTTCTATTCTTATGAAAGGTCCTGTCACAAGGATAGGAGACGGGGTCATCTCTGATGAAATCTTTACTCGGCCATTACCATAAATAAGGTAAGTAATACCTTTAAGAAAGCAAACATTACATGGAGACCCAGGCTTAGAAACTACTATGTTACTATGCTAAAAATCACGTGATTTCTTCCAAAGTATAATGATAGTGCCAATTCCCAAAAGAATATTTGGTATCCACATGGCAAGAGTTGGATCTATTTTGCCTGTTTCCCCTAAACTGTCTGATGCTGTTAATAAGGCATAATAAAATATAAAAATCCCAATACTCAATGCAATCCCCCATGACTTACCCTTCGCTTTAACCATGAGCCCAAGGGGGAAACCTATAATTCCCAACAGCAGGCATGAAAAAGGAATAGAAAATTTTTTCTGTAATGTTAAAGATAATTTATTATGCCTTATTGTCTCTATCTCAGTATCTTTAATGCTCTCCTTGAGCTCCGATATGGTCATCTCTTTTATGCCCTTCTTTTGTGATGAAAATTTACTCATTAAATCGCTAAGTCCTATATTTAATTGGTAAGATTTAAACTGCAATACCCGAGATGTATCTAATTGCTTGCCTACCATTAAAATAGACCCGTCACTAAGATGAAGGGCTATAGACATCTGCTGCGAATCAGAATAAATTCTACCCTTTCTTGCTATGATTGTGTTTGGTAGATCCGGATCTCTCTCGTCAAATATAAACAGCCCCTCCATTGAATGGTCTTGGCTGGATATGTGGTCAGCGTACATGACTATGTTAGGTATGCTGTTGTTAAAAACACCTTCTTTTATGCCTATGCTTGTACTTGATTTGGCTACATCAAAAAGAAGGCTGGAAAGGGAATGATTGCTTACGGGAATAAGATAAATTGATGTAATAAGGGCTAAAATAAAGCTTATTACGGAAAAAGCAAACACAGGGGGCATTAACTGGAATACACTTACCCCCGATGATTTTAAGGCTATAACCTCGTTATCTTCATTGAGCCTTGAAAATGCTATGATTGAAGACAGGAGAGTAGCCATAGGCAACGTGTAAAAAAGGACATATGGAAGCGTGTAGAGTGTTATTAATAGTAACTGCGAAAGATGAGTTCCGTGGTTTATCATCCATTCCGTTAATTTCAATATCCTGCCGGCAAGCACAATAAATGAAAAAACAAGCAGGCTTGTAGCGAAATTTGGCCATATTTCATTAAAGATGTATACGTTTATAATTCTTCTCATAGGTATCTTTAGTAAAATGACTTAAAACGAGGGGTTAATAAAAAATCTTATCAGGTCCATCCTACCGGAAGAGAAGTATCTCTCAATAATACTATGCTATACCATCCGCAATGGAGGTTAAATTAAAAACTGCCTTTTGTCAACGGAGCATAGGATATTCTCATCATAGCCCTTCCTTGCTAAAGCAATTTCGTAAACCATATTTTTCTTTAAGGTAAATTTCTAAGGCGGCCATCAAGCATTAACTGTAGCTATTAGGTTGAATCACATCTGGCAAAAAAAGGCAAAAAAGTAATAAATAATAGCAAAAATAATAATTTTAGAAAATAAATTTTATAAGGTCATAATAAAATAATTGACCAGATAAACTATTTTTGCTAAAATAAATAAAATTTTAAATTGTCTTTTGTATACATAATATGTCATGTAAACAGAAAAGGAGATCTGGCATGTATATAGAACAAGAAAAAACTATAAATAAGATATTTAAGGATATAGGAAAATTTAAAAATATAGCCTTGTCAAATATGAATTGGCTTTTAAACAATATGCATCCCTATTTCTTCATTACCTTTGGCCCAGAAAAGAACGCGCTCTTAAACCTTTGTGCAAACCTCCACACCCTTGGGGAAAATCGTCGCCTTATTTTACGGGATACAAGTGAGAAGCTTATCGTAGCGACTGTAAATAGGCCTGGCACATTATTTAAAACGCTGGATTCTATTAAAGATAGGGATACCATTTATGCAGAGATGATACACTCCGATACATTCCTGCCAAACCAAGACGGAGAGCTTGAACTTCAGAAATTTCACTTTAAAACCAAAGAAAAAGCCGAGGAACCCAACCTGTTCTTTCGAGGAAAGGGAATGGTTCGAAAAAAGTTACAAGAGAATTACCCTGACTTCCAGCTTAAGGAATTTGATCATATCTTTAATGTATTTCTAAAACACAACAGGGACTATGTTACGCTATCTCCAAGCCTTAGGGTCGCAAGGGCAATGTGGCTTTACCAATCTGCTATTCGAGAGGGAGGAGCCTTTTTAGATGTTGAGCAAACAAAGAATGAAAAGGGCCAGGATGAAACGAGATTGGTTTTTTCGGTAATTAACCCACTTTTTGAAGGATATCTCGGAGAACTGATTGAAATCTTTTTCAGGCTAAATGTAGCCACCCAAAGGAATTATATTGTGGAGGTAGAAGACAATGAACAGCGCATAACAATTTTATCCGCATATATTACTACAAGAGATGGAAAGCTTATAAAAAAGGATATGCCTATATATTCGGACCTGGAGTCAGAACTTTACAACACAAAGCTTATCAATATAAAGGACAGGGTATACTATGACCTTGTTACAGAAAAGGTTCTAACAGGCCCGCAGGGCAGTCTGTTGAGCGCTATCACAACCTTTGTTCATACAAATATGGCCCATAGTTTTCCCTACAGGTTCGACTGGGAAGAGACTCAAGATGCGTTTTTCAGCCACCTTCAACTGACAAAGGATTTACTAGATTTATTCTATACAAAATTTACTCCTGACTCTGAAAAGAAAACAGATAATAAGGAACTTGAAAAAATATATGAAAGGTTGCAATGCATTATTGACGATTATAATACAGGTCATGCATTCTTAGATGAAACAAGAAAGATTATGTTTAAAGCGGCCTTACTTTTTATAAAATACACGCTAAAGACAAATTTCTTTGTTACATATAAAAAGGCCCTTTCATTTAGACTTGATCCTCATTATATGGAAGCTTTGCCCCATGAAATCGGGGACAACCTTCCCCCGGCTCTCCCATTTAGAATTACCTTTTTTTACCATAGACATGGCTCAGGCTACCATTTTGGATTCTCTGATATTGCGAGGGGCGGATTTAGAACCATCATAGCAAAAGAAAAAGACGACTTTGTCTCTGCCATGAATACTATTTTCAAGGAAGGCATGGTTCTTGCTCATACCCAGCATCTCAAAAATAAGGACATTTATCAGGGCGGCTCAAAGCTTGCTATTGTTATGAGGGCCTTTGACCTAGGTGATGAAAAAAATACCACGAACAGACTCTACAACCTCCAGAGGGGCATAATCAACGCCTTTTTAGATATATATGTAACACGGGATGGCAGACCATTAGACCCACGTGTAGTAGACTACTACGGAGAGGATGAACCAATAGAAATCGGCCCGGATGAAAATATGCATAATACGATGATCGAATACATGGCAGATCGGGCTATTGAAAGGGAATACATACTGGGGAGCGGTATCATTTCAAGTAAAAAAATAGGCATTAATCATAAGGAATACGGCGTAACATCACTGGGTGTCTGGAAATTTGTTGAACAGGCCTTAAAGGAACAGGGGATTGATCCTGCATCCGACGCATTCAGCGTTAAGATTACAGGCGGACCTTACGGGGATGTAGCTGGAAATGAATTAAAGGAATTAATAAAAAACTGTCCTCATGTTCAAATAACCTCTATCACGGACATCTCCGGAGCATTGTACGATCCTCAGGGTATAAATAAGGAGGAGCTCAGCAACCTCATACATAAAAAGGATATAGATAGTTTCTCCCCGAACAAGCTGCATGAAGGCGCGTTTTTACTTTATGCTAATGAACGCAAGAGGGATGGTTTAATTGACCGTTTTAAAAAGGTCATAAAAGACAAAAAGGGTATCCATGAAAACTGGGTTTCATCTGATGACTTCCACGCAGAGTTTGAAAACCTTATATTTTCTCATCATACGGATGTCTTTATACCCTGCGGAGGGCGTCCCGAAACTATCAATGATGATAACTGGGAAAAACTTTTCACTAAAGATCACAGCCCAACAACAAAGGCAATTATAGAAGGGGCAAATTCATTTATATCCCCAAGCGCCAGGGAAAAAATCCAAAGGCAAGGCATTGTAATACTCAAGGATTCATCAGCAAATAAATGCGGCGTTATATGTTCATCTTACGAGATAATCGGAGGATTGCTCATGAATGACAAGGAATTTTTGGATAATAAAAATGCCTACGTTAAAGATGTCCTTTCTATATTAGAAAAACGAGCATTAGATGAGGCAAAGTTAATTTTTCAGAGACACAGCCAGCCGAAAAATGCCTTGCTATATACGGAAATTAGCAATGAGATAAGCTATGAAATAAATGACCTGACAAATCAAATCTTCGAATATGTAATCTCACATCCTGAAAGCCTATCCAAACCGCATTATAAAAAGGTGCTTCTTGCCCATCTGCCTGATTTTATACAGAAAAGAAAAAAGTTCAGGGACAGGGTAAAAAATTTGCCTTTTAAATACAGGGCGGCCATTATTTCCACAGAGATAGCCACAAGGAGTGTCTATAGCGGTGGATTTGATGCTCCATTTGAGGTTAAGCTGGAACAATTTGCAAGGCGTTGCTGTAACTGATAAAGAGTTATCGGCAAGGTATTTGAAGACTCAGTTTATTCGCGTTTATATCGTTTATCCTGACTTAAAGAAATGGGTCTTTTTTGTCTTGTTTAAGCTCACTTTTATGCTATAGTAACTACATTCGAATTAACGCCCAGGCTTTTATCTCCCACGTTTTTATTTGCTACGATTTATTCTAAGGTAACATGTTTATAAGCAGGGATTCATTTTACCCTGCCATACTTTTTGCCTGGGCGATATATATATCAACATTAAGAAATAAACTTATCTAATAGGGATATAGCATATGATTCTCATAATTGATTTTGGCTCCCAATACAATCAACTCATAACAAGAAGGGTGAGGGAAAACCACGTGTACTGTGAAATTGAGCCGCCTGATATATCCCTCTCCTCTGTTGAGTCTCTATCTCCTCAGGGAATAATATTGTCTGGTGGACCAGCAAGTGTTTATGGGAAGAATAGCCCTCAGGTAGATGCCGGAATCTTCAACCTAAACATACCGGTGCTTGGAATATGCTATGGCATGCATTTCATGATAAAAAGTTTAGGTGGTGAGGTTAAAGGAACCAATAAAAGAGAATATGGCCTTGCAAATCTTATAATCACTGAAGAAGCAAATATCTTCTCTAAGGTAAAAGATAAGACGCCTTGCTGGATGAGCCATGGCGATTCAGTAGTACGTTTACCGGATGGATTTACTGTAATTGCCTCTACTGAAAACACCAGGATTGCAGCAGTTGCAAATCAAGAAAAAAAATTCTATGGATTACAATTTCATCCTGAAGTGGTACATACGCCGGAAGGGAAAAAGATGCTTGGTAATTTTCTCTTTCATATATGTGGCTGTAAAAAGTCATGGACAATGAAATCTTTTGTGCGAAAATCTATTGAGGAGATAAAGGCTGAAGTAGGAGACAAAAGGGTTATTCTGGGGCTGAGCGGAGGGGTGGACTCTTCGGTCGCAACTGCCCTTCTTTACAAGGCTATTGGCAAACAGCTTACCTGTGTTTTTGTTGACAATGGCCTGTTGAGAAATAACGAGGGAGAAAAGATACGGTCTTTGTTCAGAAATCATTTTAAGGTCAATTTAAGATATGTCAACGCCCGAGAAAGATTTCTGAAGCCATTAAAAGGCGTTATAGACCCTGAAAAAAAACGAAAAATAATTGGTAAAACATTTATTTCGGTATTCGAGGCTGAGGCAAAAAAGATTAAAGGCGCCGAATTTTTAGCCCAGGGTACGCTTTATCCGGACTTAATTGAATCCAGGTCTGCATTTGGAGGACCATCAGCAATAATTAAATCACACCACAATGTTGGAGGGCTTCCAAAAAAAATGAATCTTAAACTCATCGAGCCCCTAAAACATCTTTTCAAAGATGAAGGCCGTATATTAGGCAAAGAGCTAGGACTTCCAGACGACCTTATATTTAGGCAACCATTTCCAGGACCTGGTTTAGCAGTGAGAATAATAGGGGAGATAACAGCAAAACGCCTTTCTATTTTAAGACAGGCCGATGACATCTTGATCACCGAAATAAAAAAGAATAATTATTACAAAAAACTATGGCAATCATTTGCAGTCCTTCTGCCCTTGAAAAGCGTTGGTATTATGGGTGATCAAAGGACATATGAGAATGTTTTAGTTATCAGGGCTGTGACCAGCCTTGATGCCATGACTGCAGATTGGGCCAGGCTGCCCCACAGTCTCCTGGCCAGAATCTCAAACCGCATTATAAATGAGGTAAAGGGTATCAATAGGGTGACATATGATATTAGCTCAAAGCCTCCAAGTACGATCGAATGGGAATAACAAAGGCACATAGCACTATATGATAGCCATCATTGACTATAAGGCCGGAAATCTCGCCAGCGTTGCCAGGGCCATAAATTATCTTGGTTTTCATTCCCTTATTACTCAAAATATCAAAGAGATATTAAAAGCGGAAAGGCTTATTTTCCCGGGTGTAGGCTCTGCCAGGCAGGCCATGATAGATCTAAAAAAATTAGGCCTTGATACGGCAATCTTAGAATATTATAAATCTGGAAAACCTTTTTTAGGCATATGCTTAGGGACGCAGGTAATCCTGGAAGAGAGCGAGGAAGGCAAGACTAAATGCCTTGGGATCATACCCGGCTCTGCAAGGCACTTTCCATTGCCATTATATGGAAATGGAGATAGTTTAAAGGTGCCTCACATGGGATGGAATCAGGTTGAATTCAAGGTTTCGCACCCTGTTTTTAAAGGTGTTGAAAGAGAAAGTGAATTCTATTTTGTTCATAGCTATTTCCCGGAACCAAAGCACAAAGATGTAATCATCGGAACAACCGACTATGGCATTACATTCGCAAGTGCATTATGGTATAAAAATCTTGTAGCCGTCCAGTTTCACCCAGAAAAAAGCGGGACACCCGGGTTAACTATCCTGAATAACTTTTGTTTATGGAAGCCATAATTTAGGTTCTCATAAAACCCAAAAAATTTTTTTTCAATCATTATTGCTGATCCCGCATCAAGCCCGGGAGAAATTCAGTGACTTTAATAGCCCCTGGATTTCATACTGGCCTTCCCCTTACCGGATAAGGCCCGGTATGACGATTTTAAAAGCCTCCTCTTCGTTGCCAAACTTCAACTTTCTTTTAGCGATAAATAAACCCTCCAAAGGCTTGCGATTTTAAACCAAATGATATAAAAAAAATTAATTTAAAAGTCTAACACCATAAGTATCTAGAAAATGGGCGCTCTTGTGGATTACCGAATCAGTAAAAAAATTCAGCTCCTTATAAACAAAGGGGTCAAGATTACCAATCCCTCTACCGTGGATATTGGAGAAGAAGTAAAAATAGACAATGTCTCTTCTGACGGTGTAGTTATATATGGAGGCTGCAAAATCTATGGCAAAAAAACACTCATTATGTCCGGAGTAAAACTGGGCTACAAGGGACCGGTAACTATAGATAATTGCCAATTAGGTCCAGATGTGGATCTTAAAGGTGGTTTTTTCTATAACTCTGTCTTTCTCCAGAAAGCAAACATGGGTTATGGAGCAGAGGTAAGGGATACATGCATCTTGGAAGAAGAGGCCAATGGCGCTCACACAGTTGGGCTTAAACATACCATACTTTTTCCGTTTGTTACCCTGGGGAGCCTTGTAAATTTTTGTGACTGCCTTATGGCTGGCGGCACAAGCCGCAGAAATCATAGCGAGGTAGGTAGTTCCTATGTTCATTTTAATTTTACTCCAAACCAAGATAAGGCAACCGCCTCACTGATTGGTGATGTTCCACGAGGGGTAATGCTGAATCAAAAACCGATTTTTTTAGGAGGCAGCGGCGGTTTGGTTGGACCCTCCCAATTGGGCTATGGAACAGTTATAGCTGCCGGCGTCATTTACAGGGGAGATTTTCGCGAAGGGGATGGACTTCTCCTTGATGGAGGGACGAGAAAATCCAATGCGGCCTTTTACCCAGGAGTTTATTTGAACGTTGCAAGACGTGCTTTGAATAGTATAAACTATATTGCAAACCTTATAGCCCTCAAACAGTGGTATGTAAATGTGCGCCGCCCGTTTTTTCAGGAAAACCACATGAGCCGAGAATTGTATGAAGGTGCACTGGAAAAAGTGGATCTTGCGATTGATGAGAGGATAAATCGCCTTAAAGCCTTGTCTAATAACATGCCCCAATCTGTTAAACTCTATCAAAATAGTGTTCGAGGAAAATACGATCAGAAGACAATTCATCAGGAAAAAGAGTTATTTGACAGTTGGAATGAAATAGAGGATACCTTGTATCTTTTAAGAAAAAAGTTTGATGAAATATCCAAGAGAAACACCTTTCTCGAAAAGGTAGCCAAAGAGAGATTGGAAAAAAGGAATGATTATATTGGGCTTATTCAGGGTTTGGAGCAAAAATGGACTGTGATGGGAACTAAGTGGCTTCAAGATATTGTTGATGATATAAACAGAAACGTATTGGAAAAACTTCCTTCATTCAAAAATGTCACCAATAAATAGATTCCGGCGGGAAGATGCAAAAACAGCATGAGAAATGAGTACCAACAAGTTGTAACAATTGGTGCGGCATAATTCAAAAAAAATAACATCACTGGTACAGGAAATAATATCACAGAGCAATAATTAACAAGAGAAACGGTGAGGAGGTAGCAAATGGGACAACTGTTCGGTACTGATGGAATAAGAGGTGTGGCCAATGAATACCCTATGACCGCTGAGATGGCATTAAATATTGGGAGGGCAACCGCTTGTTTATTTAAGAGAAAAGGCCATACACCCAGAATCATTATCGGAAAAGACACACGTATCTCCGGATATATGCTTGAGAATGCGTTTGTTTCAGGGATCTGTTCTATGGGGGTGAATGCCCTTTTGGTAGGGCCACTCCCCACGCCGGGGATTGCCTTTGCAACCAACAGCATGAGGGCTGATGCGGGCATCGTAATATCTGCCTCCCATAATCCCTTTCAGGATAATGGAATTAAGATATTCTCAAAGGAGGGCTTTAAGCTCCCTGACGAAAAGGAACTGGAAATAGAAAAGCTTATTTTTTCCAACCACATGCACACACTGCATCCGTCCCCCAGAGAATTAGGAAAGGCATATCGCATAGAAGATGCCAGGGGAAGGTATATTGTGTTTCTTAAAAATACCTTTCCTAAGGACTTTAGCCTGGAGGGAACCAAGGTTGCTTTGGACTGTGCCTACGGAGCTACGTACAAGGTAGCCCCTGAAATGTTTTTTGAGTTAGGGGCGGATGTTATCTCACTCTTTGACAAACCCAATGGGGAGAACATTAACGATCATTGCGGATCACAGCATCCGGAAACCTTAATGGAAAAGGTAGTCAAGGAAAGGGCAGATGTGGGGTTCGCCTTTGATGGGGATGGCGACCGTTGCATCGCTGTTGATGAGAAGGGTTCAGTTCTGACAGGAGATCAAATCATGGCCATTTGTGCCAAGCAATTGAAAAAAGAAGGGAAACTGGTCAATAATCTGCTCGTTACTACGGTTATGAGTAACGTAGGGCTCGGTATCGCATTAAAAGAGCTTGGCATAGAGAACGCGGTAACCCAGGTCGGCGATAGGTATGTCCTGGAAGAGATGCAAGCAAAGGGGGCCGTAATAGGCGGCGAAGATTCAGGACATATAATCTTTTTGGAGCACCACACTACTGGTGATGGTATCGCGACGGCTTTACAGATTCTGGCTACCATGAAAAAAACCCAAAAGCCATTATCCGAGCTCGCTCAAATTATGAGGGTTTTTCCCCAGAAACTCATTAATGTGGATGTAAAAACGAAGCCTGAACTATCTACCATCCCTGAAATAGACCAGGCAATTAAGGACGTTGAAAAAAGGCTGGCTCATACAGGGAGGGTTTTGGTTCGGTATTCAGGAACACAGAATATGTGCCGGGTAATGGTCGAGGGGCCTACGAGTGAGGAAACCGAGAAATACTGCCGGCAAATTGCTGATTTGGTTCTTGAAAAAATTGGTTAAATAAGGTTAACGTGAGGTAATGTTATGCCATTTAAGGTGATTGTGACCAAAGATTTTAATCATATGAGCGAGGTTGCTGCTCAAATACTGATACAAGATATAAAGGCAAAATTAAACATCAAGGATAAATATGTACTTGGCTTAGCCACTGGTAATACACCTACCGGTCTTTACAAACACTTTGCTAAAAAAGCCAATACAGGGGAATTTAACTGCTCGAAGATTCTCAGCTTCAATCTTGATGAATATATAGGTCTCCCCGGTAAAAACCCCCAGCAGCGTGCCACACATCCTGAAAGCTATAGCTTCTTTATGGTGCAAGAGCTTTTTGGGCTCCTTAAAAAAAAATTCAGTGAAACAAATATACCGTGGGGTACACTCATTGACCAGGAAAGGCTTCTGGATGAGCTTAAATCCAATCCAGGTCATTGGGAAGAACAGGGGGCCGATAAGGGAAGGGCTATTGTAATCAAAACTGATACTCAATCTAACTATCTTGCCTGGATTCGCAGAGAGATACTGGATGCATACTGCGAAAAGATTGAGCGATATGGAGGAATTGATCTCCAGGTTATAGGCGTTGGTGGACGTGGTCATGTGGCCTTTCATGAATCAGGCATCCCCTTTGAGGGAAACAAAATGCTCTTAGTGAAACTTGATGAAAATACCGTGCAGAACGCCATCAATGATGGGCACTTTTCAACCAAAGAGCATTGTCCCCGGTATGCCATCTCCATGGGGGTTGAGCTCGTTTACAGAGCAAAAACCGTGCTTCTTTTGGCCAGTGGAGACCGCAAGGCAGACCCTATAGCAGAATCCCTTTTACATGATCCTACGCCTTTAGTCCCCATATCCTATGGTCAACTATTTTCTGAAAGAGGTGGTAACATGATTTATGTGATAGATAAATCCGCGGCTAAAAAGGTGATGAAAAATGCTGACAATATTAAACAACGTGGAATTGATGTTGAATATATGAATGTATCAACCCATAAATAATACGCTAATAGAGCATAGAAGAAAAGGATTCTGGTAATTGTCAAGAATCTGAAAATTTGGAGTAAGCATTCTATACCTAAAAAATATTTAATTTTCATAAAAAATGCCTCTTTATACAGGAGGGCTGAAAGTGGTGCGCAAATAAAAAAATATAGTACAGGGAAATGTCATTGTTAGAAAAAATAGCATGTTTTTTAAAAGAAAAGTTCCGATGTCCCAAAATTTATTTTGGTAAAAATACAGGGAATATTTCAGCCGGTGCCTTGATATTCTTTCCGGTTCAGGACGGCCAGCTTAACTGTGGGCTTACCGGTATAGTAACTTTTAAAAAGAAAACGACCAAGAAGCCAAAAATCCCTTTAGATAAAATAGAATCCGTAGTTGATGACATAAGAAGATATACGTACAAAAAAATTCAACAGGGAAAAGGTGATCTTGCTGAAAAGTATCTCGGAGGGGATATTTTTCTTAAAGACTTAAAAGACCATGTGGAAAATCTTAAGCTTACACCCTCTCTTTACACCCTGTTTATAGAGGAGCCCTTAAGGAAAAAACTTGAAGAAATATCACGTGCCTTAGAAAAAATAATAAATTCGGAAGAACATGAAAACCGTCAAAGGGTAACCCTCCCGTCCTTTGAGGAAAAAGAGATCATTATCGAGAGGATAACCTTACTCAAGGATTTACAGTGGTCTTTAAAAGAGGAGATCCTCGATAATGTAAAAAAAATTGCAATGCTATGTAATTCCACGGATAAGCATATGCCTCTGTTGGTCTTTCAACAGTTAAAGAATATCAACAGCCTTTTCAACAACATCGATCGATTAGAGGTACGGGGGAGGGACTCGGCTGGTATATCAGTTATTAGTATAGTAAATGATAGAAATTATCGCCTCTTTGAAAAAGAATTAGAGAGCAAATCCTTATCAGATGAGTTTTTGAATCGCCAGAGAGAAAAAATTCTTTTAAACAAATCTATTACAAGTAATCGTTATAAAAACAGAGTCTCCGTTGCCTTTACCTATAAAATAGCCGCACAGATTGGTCATTTAGGTGATAATGTCGCATTTTTAAGAAGGCAAATTCAAGACGACGGTATTTTCCAATCTTTTATTGCATTTCCGACTATCTATCAAACCACTATCAGTCACACCCGCTGGGCCTCCGTTGGTGATATCAGCGAGCAGAACTGTCACCCCCTTGACAATACTGCTATCTGGAAAGAAAAGGATACCGAATTCAACAATGGTAAGGGAATTATTCACGTCTGCCTAAATGGCGATATTGACAATTATCTTCTATTAAAAGAAGAGTATGAAAAAGAAACAAAAAAATATATCCCTAACGAAATCAACACAGACACGAAAATTATACCTCTTCAGATACAAAAATACTTTGACGGTGGCCACCCTATCGAAGAAGCCTTCAGATTGGCCGTCAATGATTTTACCGGTTCACACGCCATAGCCATGCACAGTGACCTGGCACCCGGCAAGCTATTCCTTTCACAACATGGAAGCGGTCAGACCCTTTTTATAGGTTTGGGCAAAGAACATTATATTACTTCCTCTGAAATCTATGGTCTCATTGAAGATACCTCTCGATATATTAAAATGGAGGGCGAAAACAAGGGACAGATATTCATCCTCGATCAGGATTCACACGGTGGACTTAATGGCATCAAGGCTATGTATTATAATGGGAACCCGGTTCAACTTTCTGAAAACACGATTAAACAGACAGGAATAACCGGAAGGGATATCGATCGCCAGGATTTTCCCCATTATTTCCTGAAAGAGATATTTGAGTCTCCTGGATCAGTGGAAAAAACGGTTCGAAACAGATGGCGAATAGTACAAAAAAGTGAAAAAGGGCATTCACTGACGATTTTGGATGATACGACTATCCCTCCTGCCTTAGCAAAGGCATTACGCCAAAACGAGATACGGGAAATTTTATTTATCGGCCAGGGGACTGCAGGAGTTGCCAGCTACGGTTGCGCCGAATTATTACGGCACTATCTTGCCGATAGCGGCATTCGTATTGCCTCTCTCAAAGCCTCGGAGTTTAGTGGAAACATCTTGAAGGGTAACCTTAAAAAATCCCTGATTATCGCCATAACACAGTCCGGCACAACCACGGATACGAATATGGCCATAGCTATGGCACGAGAACGGGAAGCCTACACCCTGGCCATTGTAAATAGACGGGATTCAGATATAACCTTCAAGGTAGATGGCGTCTTATACACCAGTACCGGGCGGGATATTGAGATGTCTGTAGCCTCCACCAAGGCATACTATTCTCAGATTGCGGCTGGAAGTATCCTCGGTTTAAAATTCGCACAATTAACTGAAAGGAGGGATGATACATTTATCCTCAAAGAACTTGAACGACTGATGCTTATCCCCTCTTTAATGAAAAAAATTTTGGATAGGCATGAAGAGATCTCTCTATCCGCTCATACATTTGCCCCTACAAAAAAGTACTGGGCGGTTGTTGGCAGCGGCTTCAACAAAATAGCCGCAGATGAAATAAGGATAAAGCTTAGTGAATTATCGTATAAAACAATCTCATCTGACGTGGTTGAAGATAAAAAGCACATAGATCTCTCCTCAGAGCCTCTTATTGTTATTTGCGCTGCCGGAAGCAGGGGAAATGTTATAAATGATATCATAAAAGATACGGCTATTTTTAAGGCCCATAATGCCACTACGATCGTCATTGCCGGCGAGGGAGAGGAAGGGTTCAGGCCCTATGCAGACTCTCTCATCTTTGTGCCGGAGATTGATGAAAGGTTTTCTCCTATATTAACAACGCTTGCCGGTCATTTATGGGGATATTATGCCGCTCATGCAATACATGAAGAATCGCTTTTTTTATCAAACTTTAGGATGGATATACATTCCTATATAGCAAGAAACCTGGAGAACGGTCTTGACATCTATCAGACTATCCTTGAAAAGCCTTTTCAGGAAAACATATCAAAATTTTTCTCCTCGTTCAAGGAAAGGCTTGGCAAGGGAAGATACACCAGTGCCCTGGAATCAAATGTTGCATCAGATTTTACGCTTCTTTTGAAATATTTATCAGGAAGATTACCGACATCAGACTTTGAACTCGATTTTGGTATGAGCGGAACAGCGCCAAATATCTATCAAAGCTTTCTTGAGGGCATAGGAAAGGCTATTAATGATATGGCCAGACCCATCGATGCAATCAAACATCAGGCAAAAACAGTTACGGTAGGGACCAGCAGGATTTGGGAACCCGTCGAGGGTTTGCTCTTTGAATCACTTAAAGAAAACGGCTTCGATGAAGGTACCATTACCAATAAAAACCTTATAGTACTGAGAAACCTCCAGGCCATCATAAAGCAAATAAAAGGCGAAACAGTGTATCAAATTACTGATCTTACCTATACCGGTGAGCCAGTTGAAGATTCGAAAATTCATGTTATAAGGAAAAAGGGCAGCTCTGAAGGACTTACATCACGGGTAGAAAATAACAGAAAACTCAAAGGGACTAAAAAAATTATCGTCAAAGCAGGCAATGTCTTTATAGGGAAAGGAAAGATCGATGAGCGGAGCATCCTTGTTATACCCATAATGAAAGATGGCCCTACTATCGATCATCTGCTGTTACTTGATATCTCCTTTAAGGAAAAGATCAAACTAAGAGATAAGGTAAAGGCACTGGGAGAAAAATATGATCATATCAAGAATATCGTTGAAGAAACGGGCATTTCCTGGGAGGATACGTATCTCGATCTTATCGATGTTGAAACACTTTTTGGAAGCTCTGCTGAAAAAATATCCGAAATTCTATTACCTTCCATATCCTAATTGAATGTCTTAATCTTCTGTAAAGGGATGGCCATAAAGCCACGCCCAATAATATCAGAAATCTATCTTTTTATGCCGAACGAACTGGTCGCCTTTAGCCAACCTCCTGAAGCCAGTGACTAAAATCATGATTTCTTGAGCTACATATATCATCCATGAATTGATATATTTTAGAGGTCATTGGCCCGGGTGCCTCATCAAAAACCCTTTCCTCCATCTTCTTCACCGGAAGTACCTTTTTACCCGTTCGGCTGACAAAAATCTCATCAGCCTCCAGGAGTTCATCAGGTGAAATTTGTTTCTCTAATGTTTCAATCCCTAAACTGGGGGCT
>CAYMVB010000035.1:0-26961 GCA_964393665.1 uncultured Desulfobacteraceae bacterium
TATGCTGAATCCCAGGTAAGATGAGCAACCTTTGCCTTTATACCCTTTCCCCGTTTCGGCCAAATATTATCAATATAATATTCAATGGCACCTGCCGCAGATTCACCATAGCTCCAGCAGTCCATATAATTCCAGGCAGGTGGATAAAGTTGTGGATCACTAAAACCAATTCCATAGCAGTTTATCTTATCTCTCTCTAAAACCGGCTTCATCATCTCCTGATTAGGGGAAGACCACATCTCAATAATGGTAGGCCTGGGTTTTCGAATACGAAAGCGCTTATAAGCAGACATAAATCTGGCATCAATATTACCAAACTCTGCCCATTTATACTGTACCTCTACGTCACCCTTTCCATCTCCGTCAATATCTATTCCCCCTTGCTCAGCTAACCATGAGAGGTAATCTTTGCCGCCCTTCTCACTCGGGATGGCAATAGGTGCGTATGCACCGGTCAGGTCTGTAATATTATGAATAGTAACTGTTGGTTTTTTAGCGGCAATTGCATTAGATGAAAAGGTTAGTATAAAAATGAGACTTAATGAAATAAGGATACCTGCCATAATACCTAACGTGTTTTTTTTGTTCATCTTTCTTACCTCCTTTAGTTTGTTTGTTAATATTGATTTTTACCTTATTATTCTAATCTCTTATATAACCCCCCTTTCGTTATAATCAATAATGATCTTAATTTACAAAATCTTAAATCAATTTTTTCTTAATAGGGGAAAGGATGTAATCTGTAAGACCTCTTAATAATCTGCCAGCGGTGGTTTATCCCTCTAGGCTCTAATACAAGTACCACAATTACAATAAGGGAATAAATGACCAGGGAAAAGGCTGCCGATGCATAAAAGGCCATCCCACCCAGAAGCGCCTCAGTGATTGGGGTGACTAAGGTAGACAGCTCATCAAGACTCTTCCATACAACAGCCCCTGCAATGGCACCAAAAATACTGCCAAGCCCTCCAACAACAAGGAATCCTAAATACCATATGGAATCAGTTAAGGTAAACCATTCTACGTTAACATATTCGTAGTAACCCCCGCCAACAGCACCAGCAATCCCAGCATAAAAACATCCAATGCCGAAGGCAAGTACCTTCGTGTGTGCTATATTAATACCCATTACCTCTGCTGCAATGTCATTATCACGAACAGCAACAAAGGCTCTTCCAAGTCTTGTTCTGGAAAGATTTTTGGCAAAATAGATCATAACTACCGTCACGGTTAGAACCAGGATATAATAATACTTGTCAATCATAAAATCTATGCCTAGCAAAACCCCGGGCCTGTGTAAATACATTCCGTCCGTACCATTTGTAACCGATCTCCAGTTATTAATGGCGTAAACAATCACAAAATGCGCAGCCAAAGACGCAAATGCAAGATACAAACCCTTTATTCTCACAGCAGGTACTCCGAACAGCATACCGATAATCATCGGAACTAATCCGGCTAACGGAAGCGCTAGCCAAAAATTAAAACCTACATGTTCCTGAAAAACTGCCATTGTATACATGCCAACACCCATAAATGCAGCATGGCCCAATGATATCTGTCCCGCGTAACCAGTAATAATCTGTAAGCCTGTCATGCCAATGCTAAAGGCACAAAAAACAATCAGAATGGATATAATATAATCATCTACAATAAATGCTATTGCATACAACAGACCAATAAATGCTATCATTAAAAACTTTCTCAGAGGTGTTCTAAAAATCTCCATAGCCTGATAATAATTGCTGTCAAAGGTGCCACATGGCCGATCTACATTAATAGTCATATTCTACAACCTCTCTATCCTTACTAATCCAAAAAGTCCATAGGGCTTAATAAGAAGGATTAACAGTAAAAAAACAAAGGGAACGAGCATAGTTATTTCACCTGGGAATAAAACACCAAGGTATTGTATTGCAAAAATCTGAATGATACCAATAGCAAGCCCCGCTATGACCGCCCCACCAAAAGACTCTAAACCACCAAAAAGAACAGCTGCAATAGCAATCAGCCCATTGGCATCAAGGTCAAGCCCAACACCCTGGATATTACCTAACAGCATCCCCCCAATAACTGCAACAGCGCATGAAAATATCCAGCTATACTGAAAAATACGTTTCACATTGATACCGAGATTTTGAGCAACAAGATGATCTTCATGTACTACCCTCATTCCCAAGCCAGTGCGTGTGTATTTATAAAATGAAATAAGCAAGGCGATTACGAGCATACAGATTATAAATCCATAGACCTGTATTTTGGGTAGGCTCAAAAATCCTACGTGCCATACCCCAAGAGGTAAAAAAGCCTCCCCATAACCCTCGACCTCACCATGCCAGAATAAAAGGGCAATTCCCCTGAGAAAAAGCATAACACCCAATGTGACAACAATAGGTGCCAAAATAGGCTGGCCGATAAGGGGTCTCATGGAAACCCTTTCGATTATTATTGCTATGGCAGCTGCAATTGCTAAAGTTATTAAAATACTAATCCATATAGGCAAGCTCCACACTACCAGGCACTGCCAAAATGTATAGGAACCTATGACCAACATGCCTGCTTGAGAAAATGCGAATATCCGTGTAGACTTATATATAATCACATAACTCACTGCCACAAGGGCATATATTCCTCCAGATGCAAGTCCAAGCATTATACTTTTTAAAAGATCTTCCATATCTATCATTCTCCTGCTTTTCCTAAGTAGGCAGAAACCACCTTTTGATTTTTACTTATCTCTTCAGGCGTACCATCTCCGATTTTTAAACCAAAATCAAGGACCGCAATCCTATCAGCGATATCCATGACCACACCCATATCGTGCTCAATCATTACTATAGGGATTCTTAAAAACTCATGGATATCAACGATAAATCTTGCTATATCTTCCTTTTCATCAAGGTTCATTCCAGCCATAGGCTCGTCTAGCAGTAATATTCTTGGTTCAAGCGCCAATGCCCTTCCAAGCTCCGCCCTCTTTCTTAGACCATATGAAAGCATGCCCACCGTTGTATTTCTTACATGTTCCATCTCCAAGAAATCGACTATATCCTCGGCAATTGCCCTCTGCCTTGCCTCTTCCCTGCGCGCCCATGGAAAATATAGCATTCCATTTAAGAAGTTGTACTTTATATGAGGGTGGCGCCCAGCAATTATATTATCAATGACTGATAAACCTGTATAAAGGGCTATATTCTGAAAGGTTCGACATATGCCCATTTCTGCTATTTTGTGGGAAGAGTAATTGGTAATCTTTGTATCCTGAAAATAGACATCACCCTTTTGAGCCTTATAAAAACCGCTAATTACATTTAAAAGGGTTGTCTTTCCAGCTCCATTCGGCCCAATAATAGCCAACAACTCTCCTTCTCGCAACTCAAGGCTTACATCACTTAAGGCATTTAAGCCGCCAAAGCTTATAGTTATATCCTCCACTCTGAGTACATTCTTTTTAAAAAAGTCTTCCTCATTCGGCAAATCCCTGCTCTCCTCTATGCAATCCCTTAAAAGAGTCAGGCCATAACTATACCTCTGTTCCCTTTTCTTTACTATATCTCTAATATCAACTGCCATTTTTTACACCTCTAAATCCTGGAGAAATATCCCAATTTTCCATGTGGATTGTCTTCCATCACGGTAGGTAACAGTAGTTTCCATATCAACCTTATCGAGCCCTCCATATAAACCACCTATCAGATTCTCATACCTCTTTTCCATAAAATCCCTTCTCAGCTTTCTGGTTCTGGTGAGTTCAGCCTCATCTGGGTCAAAATCTTTATGAAGAACTGCAAACCTTCTTACGCGTTGCTTTTCTGGCAATACACTATTAAGATTCCCTATAAGACCCTTCAATAATTCTCCAACTTCCTTTTTCTGGGAAAGATCCTGGTGGGAAGTATATGCAAGATGATTCCGCTCAGCCCATCTTCCTGTATTCTCATAATCCATATTGATAATAGCTGCTACACTGTCTCTGTTATTTCCAACCACCATACAATCCTTAATATAGGGGCTAAATTTTAATCTACCTTCAATGTATGTAGGAGAAAATCTGTCCCCATCCTTAAGTGTTTGCATATCTTTTACCCGATCAACAATGTATAACTCACCTTTATCATCCATGTGACCGCCATCACCGGTATGAAAGTAGCCTGAGTGAAAGGCCTTTTTAGTTTCATCCGGCTGTTTATAATATCCTTTCACTAAACCGGTGCCCCCAAGCAAAATTTCATCATCATCCGTCACTCTTATCTCAACCCCTGGAAATGGCTCACCTGATCCCTCAGGCCTATAATAATCTTTCTGAACTTGTACGGTATCAAGGCCTGAGACCTCCGTGGCGCCATAACCCTGAGAGATTGGCACTCCAATCGCCCTTAAGAGTTTTAGATTATCAGGGCTTAAGGCTGCTCCCGCAGTAATCGGAGATCTTGTTTTTGCTAATCCGATCTTATCCTGCAATGCTCGAAAAACAGACCAATAGGAAGTGAACCTCAATATCTTCCAATGCCATGGAATCTTTTCACCAGACTCCTGAAATTGAGCCAAACGGTATCCAACAGGTAAAAAAAGGTTGTATATGAATTTTTTCCACCACGGTGCATCTATCATCTTTGACTGAATTTCAGAGCACACCATCTCCCATTGTCTTGCCCCGAATAGAATAACCTTAGGCCCTACCTCACGGAGGTCAGATTGTATAGTTTCTGCCTTCTCTATAAAATTAACAATAATACCTTTTGACAGATTAGGTGCTACAGTAAATATTTGCTCCCCTATCCACGCAGGAGGCAAAAAAGACAGGTTTTCATCTTTTTCATACCAGGGTAATGCCTTATCCCACCCATTGAAAATTGATAATAAATTATTATAGGTAACCATGGATCCCTTTGGAAGACCTGTTGTACCGGAGGTATAAAGAAGTACAGCTATATTTTCTCCGTTTTGGGAGTCAATGGATTTTTCAAAGAAATCAGGTTCTCCCTTTTCATAGTCTTTGCCCAATTCCATCATATCATCAAAACCTATAAGCCAAGGATCATCATAGCTCCACATTCCCTTAGCAATCCAGTAAATCAATTTTTCAACTTTTGGGATCTCATCCCTAATGGAAAGAACTTTATCAACCTGTTCTTGATCATCAACCATAACTATCTTGGCTTCACTGTGGGCTATAATATACTGCAGCTCCTTTGGGGTTGCATCAATATATAAACCAACAGAAACACCGCCCAGGGCCTGAGCTGCCAATTGACCAAAAAACCACTCAGGTGCATTTTCACCACAAATAGCAATACGATCCTCAGCCCTGAAGCCCAAGCTTGCTAGTCCTCCAGCGAATGCCCTTATGCGTTCATAGTTATCTTTCCACGTTAACTTTTGCCAGATACCGAAATCCTTATAACGATAAGCAACCCGCTTATCGCCCTTTTCCCGATAATTCTTCCGCATAAGCTTCGGAAAGGTGTCATATCCCTCTTGAGGCATGAGTTTTGCCCATGTCTCCTGTGTTATGGAACCCTTCATACTGTAAACTCCTTATAATGCCGGAACTTTAAACTCTGAGGAGCATTCATGGAATTTCTTGCCCAAACTTGGAAAATCCTCTAGAGATGTAGCGTAACGTGCTTTGATGAAAAAGGTCTTTTTATCTGCACCAAGGTCCTTCCATACACCATTAAGTGCGCCAACAGCACCCTTGATTCCTTCTCCCCCTCCTAAACCTCGAAGCGCATATGAACCTATCATTCCCCCATAGATAAGAGGTGATGTATAAGACCAGCTAATTTCATCATTTCCCGGGATATAGGTAATAGGCATTGATCCACTTTGAATGATAGTCTTATCAGCGGTACCATCATCTACCTTCACTTCAAAATTAAAATCACTTACCCTGGCTAATGCCTTCTGTGGATTTGAGAGGGTAAATGTTGTGCTAAAAACAAAAACATCCGTCTTCTGAAACTTGTCAGTAGCCCCTGGATTAAGGCGCTCTACCGTTACATCTGTTACTTTTACAGGGGTTAATGCAGCCGGCCCAGCTACCGTCTTTACCGATGCACAAGACATTATCAATCCAAGACTGACTATTCCCACCAATAAACTCCCCATAGACCAACTCATTTTTTTTGCCATTTTTTCCTCCTTTTTTTTGGTTTATCTACTGTTTATGAATACCTTTGTTTATGAATACCTTAACAATATCTGGATATAAATAACCTGATATTTTAATCTACTATTTCGTCCCTTTGAAAAACATCCTCCTTGTAAGCATCTAAAAGCGTGCAATTCTCAATACATTGAGCTTCAGCCTTATTGCTTCCCCGATTTGCGAAATGCCTTTCATAATAACCACACTTGGTTGATCCATCATGGTATACCATAACAGTTACCCACGCCTTAACGATATCACAATATAATTTTGTAGCAGTTACTTTCCATCCCATTTTATTACAACTTTCCTTAATTTTTAATATAGCTCAGAATTATTCACTAAATGATCCTCTACACCCTGTTATTCGTGCACAATCATCAGGCATAGTGTCATGTCAATGCTACATGCCAAAATTTTTCTTTTACCTTTTTTTGTAGCCAAAAAAATATTCTTACGATTTAATGTCCCTTAATTTCCTCTGTACAAAGTCGCCTTTTATAGGGGGCTTATGGATGTCAAATTTCCAAATAATATTGACAGAGACAAAGATTACATAACTAAGTATCGCGTACGTAATCTATATCCTAAAGCTTATGAGGCTTAAATCAACTATCTTCAGAATCTTTGTGCAACTAACTGAGATATAGCTAATGTAACCATTTTTTTGATATCCCCCTTACGTATAGCGGGGGATATCAATTTAAATAAATACCGGATCCGGTCCTTTGTTTAATTCAAAAAATACTACTGGGAAAATTTTGCCTCAAATGGAACTACCTTTTGTTGCTCTCCTGCTGTAAAGCTAGCTGAACCCCCCTTGACATAAATGGGGATAGTATATTCTGGAATGCCTGTCCACCACTTCTCAAGAATAGCCCATGCATTCGTTCCCTTTTCCTTTACCTTGAAGGCATTCGGGACCAAAAGACCTAGAAGAGCTTGATGAACATCAAGTATTGACGGCACAGAAATTTGATTTGTTTTTCCAGGCGGAATCCATTGAGTTTCAAAAGCATTAACCATATTTACATCAAAATCCTCAAATGCAACAGTAAATCCAAATCCGTCTAATTTAACAGGAAAACTATTAGGATTGGTAATGTTAAAGGTAAAGGCCAGTGGTAGCACCGCACTGTTGGCACCTTCTTTACCCTTAGTGGGCTTTATGTTCCCTCCATAATACCAATAGCCGTTATATTGAGTGACTTGAACTGAGTCAAGGGCTATGGTGGGAGCCTTGAAATTTGCCGCAGTTGGCTTAGTTTGCATACTGGCACAGGATGTGAATAAAGCTCCTATAAATACAAGGAGTATCAATAATATGATAGATTTTTTATTCATAATAAACCTCTCTCTTTTAAGGTTAGTATTGTCAAAAATTACGCAGGCAATTCACCATAGAAGGATGATTTCTTTAAACTAAAATCCTTGTATATTCTAGTTCCAATAGGACTTATAATCTAAGAGTTTAAGAAAATCTGTTTCTTAAACTTATCAGACCGCAGACCAACTGTCGTAACCCCGGACATGCAATATTTTTTGTCATACTTCTGTGATTTATTAGTAAAATTTTTGACACTACTTATAGTTTTGGACTATGTCAACCATCTCTTTCTTCTTTTGTAATGCTTTACGTCTGCAAAACTTTTTGATTTTCCTTTTTCAGACAGGCCGAGGTAGAAATCCTTTATATCTTCGTTTTCTTTTAATCTTTCAGATGTATCATCCATAACAACACGCCCATTCTCCAATATATATGCATATGGCGCCACATTCAGGGCAAGCTTTACATTCTGCTCTACCAAAAGTATTGAAATCCTTTCCTCGCTATTTAGCTTGGTTAATATGTTAAATATCTCATGGATTAGCATGGGTGCAAGCCCCATGGATGGTTCATCTAAAAGAACCAGCTTCGGCTCTGTCATTAAGGCCCTGCCTACCACGGCCATCTGCTGTTCTCCGCCGCTGACAAATCCTGCAACCTCTCTCCTCTTCTCCTTAAGCCGGGGGAAATAGTGGTATACCAGTTCAAGGCCATCCTTGACTGAGCCCGTTTTTCTTAAATGAGCCCCGACCCTGAGATTTTCCTCAACAGTAAGGTGTTCAAACACCTTACGTCCCTCAATTACCTGGATTATGCCCATCTTCGCAATATCCACGGCAGTTTTTTTATGGATCTGCACGCCTTCAAACTCGATTGCGCCGTCAGTTACCTCGCCTACCTCCACCTTAAGGAGCCCTGAGATAGATTTCAGGGTTGTACTTTTACCTGCCCCATTTGCACCTAAGAGGCCTACAATGCCACCTCTTGGAATTTCTATGGAAACTCCCTTGAGTACAAGGATTACCTCATGATATTTAACTTCAATATTATTAACGCGTAATATTCTATCTGTTTCTTGCAAGGGCCCTACCTCCGAGTCTCATTTATTAAATTCCGAAACAATTCTTGCAAATTTCAAAATTGATTGATTACCAGCCAAACCATTCAGACGCCCACTTTTCTGGCCAGCGACCTTTTACATCTATTGTCTTAACATAGTTGAATTTCCCGTCAATTAGCTCAAACACAGGAACTATCCCGGTGCTTCTGTGGTCAGTAGATGTAAAGGTTACAGGGCTTGTACCAAGGCCTCCATCCGCAATTGCAAAATCCTTCATAGTCTCAAAACCTTTATGCAAAATTCCGGGTCCCGTTAAATCCCCTGCCTTATCAGCACGAATCAGTGCCTCTCTAAGTAAAAGGACGTTTGACCATGCCGTCACCGTAAACTTAAGGCGCTTATCCAAAGGTACACCAGGGGTGTATTTTTTTGCAAATTCCTTGACAGTTTTCATTATTCCCTCATCGCTTCCAAAAAAATACGATGGGCCTGCGCACATAGCACCTTCTGCAGCCTCGCGCGCCAATCTCGGTAAATTTTCATCATAGCCCCAATAATTCACAAGCCAATCAGCACCAAGCTCAAGGGCATAGGCATCCCTCATTGTTGCGGAAACAGCCATTGTTGTATTTCCATGCCAGCAAACGTCAGGACTGAACTTTTTAAGTCCCATGATTTGACTTTTAGTATCAATGGCGGTAAGTGCTACGTCTTGGTCCTCACCGATCTCAAAGCCAAGCATCGTGGCCTGGTCTTTTATGGCCTTTATGGGAGCACTTGCATAAGGAGAGGCAAAGTTATATACGCATGCAAATTTCGGTGCCCTCTTTCCATAATCCTTATGTTTCGGCCATTTTGCCTCAAACCACGCGGTTAGGTTAGCCCTCGCCTGCGTGGAATAGTCAGGGGCGAAAAAAAGATTATATGCACTTTTTGTAGGATTATTTAGATGGGCTGAAAAAGATGCGGATACGTACGGAAGTTTATCTTTAAAAACAGTTGCGGAAAGGGCCTCGGTATCGCCAGTACCCCATCCTTCTATTGCGATAACGCCCATACGTTTGAGTAGCTTATATTTTGTGAGGGCTTCCGGAATACGGTAACCGTAATCAAACCATGTATATTTAACCTCTTTACCGTTAATCCCGCCTGTATCATTAACATAGTGCCATGCATCTGATAGGCCTAAAGCATAGTCTTTCCCAACGTCGGAAGTAGCACCAGTACAATCTGTAAGGCCACCAATTTTTATAACCTTGGCCATCACAGGAGCTGATAGGCCAAATAAAAATACAACGGCGCATAAAATAATAGTAACATTTCTAATCCTCATAGCTTCCCCCTATTTTAAATGGTATAATGCTAATTAAAATACCCTGAAAATATTGTTTTATACTTTAGAAATTCACCTCCTTCCAACTGCTTGTTAAATTATTAAATACTTGAATATTTACGTTCTTTCTAATTTAACCATTTTACCACTCAAATAGTCAACCGTAATCCTAATACGAAAATGGCCATAGGTTAAAATAATTTTTGATCTGCCACCATCGGTAAGAAAGGCCACGAGGTTCATAAATAAGAAAGGCACATATAGCCAAGCCAAAGGCAGATTCCTTCACGTACAAAAATTTCATCATAAGGTCAGGGTAAACGTCCGCTAAAGATATTACGCCCATTTGTATAAACTCCATCACGACTACCATAAAAATGGAACCGAATATTACCCCGTCTATACCTCCACCCCCTATTAATATAACACCCACCAACCAGAGTGACCAAAACCATGGAAAATGTTCAGGACTAAGGGCCGCACTATTGCTTACCCAAAAAGCCCCTGCAATGCCCCCAATAAATCCAGCCATAAAAAAATTCAACAGCTTATACCAGACAATATTGATTCCAAGGGTTTCCGCGGCAATGTCATTGTCTCTTATTGCAATCCAGGCTCTCCCGACCCTTGTCCTAAGAAGGTTTGCCATGATTATAATCGTAAGGACCAATAAGATAATCATTAAAAAATAGGCCTTAAGGTCAGAATCGATAAACCAGGGACCTATCTTTATTGTGCCAGCCGGGAGGGAAAAGGCCTGTCCCCTGCCACCAATTTGGCTTATATACTGGGTAAGGATAAAATCTACAGTAATAAACTGGGCAGCCATGGTAGTCAATATCAGGTAAAAGCCCTTTACCCTGACACAGGGAAGGCCAAATAGAACGCTCCAGAGACCAGCAACAATCGCGGCAACCAGAATACTTATAGGATAGGCGAGGCCCCAAGTAGCAATAAATTCAGGCCATGGAACATACAGTATTAAAAGCGTGCTTGTATAGGCACCAACGGCAATAAAGGCGGCATGGCCCAGTGTTATAAGGCCTGCATAACCTATAAGGAGCTGTACACCGAGGGCACCAAGTGCGGTATAGCCTACCATATTGGCCACACTAAGCCAATATCCACTTAAGGTCAATGGAAACACAACAAAGACAATAAAGAGAAGAAACATCATCTTTCCTTGTATTACAGGTGTCTGCCACCAACCTTGGTCCTTGGCATAGTTTTCATGGTAATGCCCGCATGGAAGCCAAACTTTTGTCATAGACTCATCTCCTTCAATTGAAAACTGAAAACCTTACATTACATCCTTTCAATCTTTATCCAGCCCCATAAGCCATATGGGACAAATAACATAAATACTGCCATAAAGGCAAAAGGGAATATTTCTTTTACTCCCCCGGGGAAATATTGATCTAAGTAAGTGCCGGCAAAATTTTGTAAAATACCAATGGTTATTCCACCGACAACAGCCCCGGGAATGGAGTTAAGACCACCTAAAACTACTGCTGGAAGTACAAGTAAGCCTAAATAACCAACGGATATAGTAACCCCATTTATATTTCCCAGAAGAGCTCCGCCTACACCGGCAGACATAAAGGCAATAGCCCATGACGCGGCATAGACAAACCTCGCACTTACTCCAAGGGACAGTGCCGCCGTTTCATCGTCTGCTGTTGCCTGCATCGATAGACCCCAGCGCGTATACTTAAAAAAGGCAACAAAAATGAGAAAAAGCACTATAGCCAGCACAAAGGACCAGAAATAGACTGTTGATATATGCAAAAAACCAATACTGACTGGTTTAAGAGAAAAAATAGGTGGGTCAAAAATTCTGATATCTGTCCCCCATATAAATTCAACTAACCCTTTAAAGAAAAAGGAGATTCCCACAGTTACCATTATAACTGCCAGAATAGGTTCTCCAATAAGCTTATCAAGGAAAATTCTCTCCACTAAGATACCAAGAACAATGCCAATTATAAGGGTAAGCACTATGCTTATAATGAAAGGGACGCCCATCGAATAGAAGGTAAGGCTTACATAGGCCCCTATCAGTGTTAGCTCCCCCATGGCAAGGTTCAAGACCCCAGAGCATTTATATATAAGCACCCAGCCAAGCGCAACAAGGGCATATATACCTCCAACCATAATGCCTGAAATCAGTGTCATTAAAAATAATTCCATTACAATCCTCCACGTTAATCTTTCTTTGCCTAGTATCGGGGTTCAGTTTATTAACAAAAGGCCCTTCTCATTTAATCAAAAATTAAGGCTTTATCTCCTCAATTCTTAAATCGGTCTTTATCGCCTGCTCCCTTCCATCTTCATATGTTATAGTCATATCTAAGTGGACAGTGTCTGTATCCTTATAAAGGCTTTCTACTACATCCTTGTATCTTTCCGCCATAAAACCCCTTCTAAGCTTACTGGTCCGTGTTAGCTCATCATCATCTGCATCAAATGCCTTAAAGAGATTAACAAATTTTCTTATTTTTGCCTGATCTGGGAGGCTCTTATTAGCCTCCTCAATTTGCTCCTTTATAAGGTTATATACCTTTGGGTCCTGAGATAATTCCGGATAGCTTGTGTAATTTATCTTGTGCTCATCCGCCCACTTACCAACAACGGAATAGTCTATGCACATAACAGCAGTCACATAAGGCAGCTTATCACCTATGACCCAGGCATCCTGAACATGAGGGCTGAACTTTAATCTGCTTTCTAAATATTGAGGGGCGAAGGGCTTGCCATCATTAAGCAACATAACATCCTTTGTGCGATCAAATACAACTAAATGCCCATCATCATCTATAAAACCGGTATCACCTGAGTAAAGCCATCCATCCTTAAGCGTCTTCTCGGTTGCCTCATCATTTTTATAATAACCTTGGAAAACCGATGGCCCTTTTGAAATTATCTCACCATCTTCTGTTATCTTAACCTCCGTTCCAGGCAATGGGGTACCGACCGTATCAAATTTTATATCTCCATCTCTGTGCACAACAGAGATTCCCGCTATCTCTGTCTGTCCGTATATCTGTTTTAGGTTTACCCCAAGGGCGTGAAAAAAACGAAAGTGATCCGGACCCATTGCGGCACCGCCTGTATAACAGTACCTCAGCCGTGACATTCCTAAATGATCCTTCAATTTTTTTTGCATTGTTATATAGGCAAACCAGTTAAACACCTTCCAATACCAGGGTATATTCTTCTTTTCAAACTTAAGGTCTGCTACATGATAGCCTATCTTGGTTGCTATTTCATAAACCTTTCTCTTTATCCAGGCAGAATCTAGGTATTTAACCTGAACTTGTCTGGTCAACCCCTCATAAAGCCTTGGGGCAGCAAACATTACATGAGGTCCTATCTCTCTTATATTATGCTGGGCTGTATCAGGCTCCTCTGGAAAATTAATGGTATATCCAATTTGAAGGCCGCATGAAATTGACATCATCTGTTCGCCAATCCATGCGAATGGTAGATAAGAAACAAAATCATCTGTATCATAACAGGGGTCTGTTTTCATCAAATTCTCACCCATACTTAACATATTATAATGGGTCAATAAAGCGCCCTTTGGAAGGGCTGTTGTTCCAGACGTGTAAAACAGCAGACAAATATCATTTCCTTTGCCCTCCTTTATGAGGTTTTCAAAAAGCTCTGGTTCTTTTTTATCCAGTTCCCTTCCAAGCTCCTGAGTCACTTTTATACTTTTGAGGAAATCCTGATCATAGCGCCTCATTCCTTTTGGATCATCCCAGATTACATATTGTAACTTAGGGCAATCATCCTTGATAGCAATGGCCTTATCAACCTCTTCCTGAGTTTCGCCTACAAAGAATGTACTGTCAGATTGGTCCACAATGTATTTGACTTCTTCCATCATGCAGTCCTGAAATAGCCATACAGGAATAGCGCCAGCGGCCATAGCGGCCATCTCAGCCCAAAGGCCTTCCGGCCTGTTATCGCCTATCATTGCTACCTTATCACCCCTTTTTAGCCCAAGACTCACCATACCTAAGCATAGATATTTGACCTGCTCAAAATAATCTTGCCACGTAAAAGGCCTCCAAATTCCAAATTCCTTTTCCCTTATAGCAACCTTATTTCTCCCATATTTTTTGCACTGCTGTAAAAATAATTGTGGGATTGTTAATTCTTCTGTAATCTTCATGGCTTCCTCGGTCATTTTATCTCCTTGTTGCGTAAAGCTCTTCCTCTCCTAAATATGCCTTGATCACTCTGGGGTCCTTGCCGACCTCTTCTGGGGTTCCATCAGTGACTTTATTTCCGAAATCAAGCACTAAAATCCTATCAGAGATATCCATTACTACACCCATATCATGTTCAACTAATACACATGTTATCTTCCAGCGCTTTTCTTCATTTATATCGAGAATAAATCTGGCCATATCCTCCACTTCTTCCAGGTTGAGCCCTGCCATAGGTTCATCCAATAGAATTATCTCCGGCCTAAGCGCAAGGGCCCTTCCAAGCTCAACCCTCTTCTGTGAACCATAAGGGAGCATATGAGCAACGTGATCCCTGATAGACTCTATTTCTAATAAATCAATAATTTCCTCCTCGATAAATTCCCTGTCTTCTATCTCTTCTCTTTTCGGGCCACCCACATAAATAGAGCCACTTAAAAGCCCCGTCTTTAAATGTACATGAGAGCCCATTCTTATATTATCAAGGACGGTCATCCCTCCGTATAGCTCAAGTTTTTGAAATGTTCGTCCTATACCAAGCTCCGCCCTTTTATGAGGAGAAAGATGATTTATCTTTTCTCCTTTATAATAAATGTTTCCCTTTTGAGGGTGGTAAAGCCCATTTATGCAATTCATCATTACTGTCTTTCCTGCGCCATTTGGTCCAATTATAGAGTGTATTTCCCCTTTCTTTACATCCAGGCTAACTCCATTAAGGGCCTGAACTTTACCAAATGCCATGTGAATATCCTCCATTTCAAGCAGGACATCCCCTTCCCTCGAATCAGACGAATTAATCATAATCGTAAAGCCTCCAAATTATGCCTCAAAAAAAATTTATAACATCCCGAAACATTTAGTAGATAAAAAAAAGGCCTGTCAACATTGACAGGCCTTTTTTTATTATATTGTTAACAATAGAACAGCTTCAAAATTTGAAAAATAATTGAAATATATATCCAAAAAAAAACTAAAGCCTTGTATTTTTTTCATAATAATCTGTTATTGAACTTTAAGTTAGTATTGCATATAAAATTTTATTCCTTCTTATTTTCTTCTTAACAGTTTGTCAACAATTTTTTTTAAATAAAATGAACTCTGTTCATTTTTATGCCCAGCAACACCAGCTTAGCTTTTTCACATAAAATAATGAAAGTTAAGTTATTAAAAGCCTTTAAGATAACAATTTTAATAATGGTCAGACACAATTCCGGGCATAAAATTTTTTTCGCATTGACGCAAAAAATAAGCGTCTGTCATGCCCGCGATGAAATCTAGTACAATCATCGCGGCAGGGGCTTTCTCCTTATATTCGGGCGACATGCCGTCTAAAAATTCTTTAAAAACAACAGAATCATCATTCCCGGATACGATATCTCTATAAAATCTTTCAAACAGCAATTCAAACATTAATTTTAATTTACTCGTTTGATTTTTTGCCTTCGGATTTCTATAAATAAAGTCCTGGTTAAAATCTTTAAGTCTCTTCATGGCGTCTGCAACTTCAGGGCTAAAAGAAATATAAGGCCGCTCAAGGCTTTCGGATACAAGATCCTCCACCAGTGTATAAACTATCGTACCATTAGTATCGCCTAATATCCTCCGACATACCGCTGGGATCTCTTTTCTTTTTATCAAACCAAGCCTTATAGCATCTTCTATATCTCTCCCGATGTAGCTAATAGTATCTGCCATTCTAACAGTACAACCCTCCATAGTCATAGGCCATAAAGGAAAATCCTTGTCCTTTTTAAGGCTTACTATTTCCTCATCGAGCCTGTTAAAATCCTTTTCTCTAGTAGGGTATAGTCTTTCATTATGTACCTCACCATTATGGCATAGTATGCCGTCGAGCACCTGTAATGAGAGATTTAAACCACAACCTTTCTTTTCTATTACGTCTAAAAAACGAACCCCTTGTACATTATGCAAAAAATTACCAAGATTGTGCTGATTAGATACGTCAGATAAAAATCTTTCGCCATCATGCCCAAAAGGTGCATGCCCTATATCATGCCCAAGCGCAATGGCCTCGATCAAATCCTCATTTAAATTTAGAAGGCGGCCTATAGTCCGGCCGATCTTGGAAACCAGTTGAACATGTAAAACACGATGGGTGATATGATCATTTCTAATGAGATAAAATACCTGTGTCTTGTCTATGTATCTGGAATAGGATAAAGAGTGGAGAATCCTATCTGAATCAATGGAAAAATTCTCCCTGTGTCCGTCCTCCACTTCCTGCTCCTGTATTTTTCTCTTGGCTTGAACGCTTAAGGTTGCATAAGGTGAAAACCTCTCTCCTTCCAAGATACGTTGTCGTTCCTTTATATCTTTTAAAATGTTACCCTTTTTCAAAAAAATATTTCCTTACGTTACTATCTCAGTATGAATATAAAACTAAAAATTGCTTTTAGAAAACAAAAAAATAACAGGCAATTATTACTTATATTTATTGAAAGTAGTTATCCCTGTGCAATTTATTTACGGTTCATTTTGACATTAAATTAGTTTATGGTAAATAGGGTGAAAATTTCAAATTTTTATTTTCGAAATAACGTATACTATTAAAATAGCCATTGGTGGTCAATTTAAATTATGAAATTTCATCAAACTGAAAAAAAAGTTTTATCCACTTTATTTAATTACAATATGATAGCCAGGGGAGACAGGATTATTGTCGCTGTATCAGGAGGGCCTGATTCTGTATGCCTCTTAAAAATCCTCTCTAAATTTCAGGAAATATTACATTTCACAATAATAGTTGCTCATTTTGATCACGGTTTAAGGCCAGGGGAAGATAAAAAAGAAACTGAATTCGTATACAATATTGCTACAAAATTTAACCTACCATGTATATACGGCAGACCTGAAAATGCTATAAACAGGAATGGACCATCCATTGAAGAAAAGGCAAGGGAAGAAAGGTATCAATTTTTAAAACAGACCTTAAAACAACAAAATTCCCAGAAGATAGCCCTTGGCCATAATATGAATGACCAGGCTGAAACCGTACTTATCAATTTTCTGAGAGGGACAGGAATTACCGGTCTATCAGGTATGGCTGCAATTACCAGGGAAAATTACATCAGGCCTCTTCTTTTTGTTAGCAGTGCTGAGATACGAGCATACCTCAATCAAAGCAATACACCATTTATGATCGATAGTTCGAATTTTGACAAGCGGTACCTTAGAAACAGGTTGCGTTTAGAGTTAATACCACAACTTCTCTTATATCAGCCAAAACTTATTCAACATCTAAGCAACAGCGCTTTGGTGTTCAGACATGAAGATGAATTCCTGGAAAAAGAGGCCCAAAAGCCGCGTAAAGACATGATAAATGACTCAAAAGCGGGTCGATCCTTAGAGATTTCTATTCATTTACTAAAAAAAGCACCGCTTCCGATTAAATATCGCATTATCAGGCAAGCAATAAAAAAGGTAAAGGGCAATATAAGAAGAATAGACTACAGTCATATTACAAGAATTGCAGGATTATTAACAAATAGAAAGCCACAGATTACGATTAATCTCCCTGAAGGCCTTGTTGTTAAAAAAATATATGAAAGGCTTACATTTGATTTTTCAGGTAATGATACCTACCCGGCGGAGATCTCGTATTGCTTGAATAATGTTGGTACATTTTATATACAAGAAACAGGCCAGAGCATAGTCTTGAAGGAAATATCTAAACAGGATTTCTCACCATATTCCGTTTCCAAGTTTGTTGCATTCCTGGACCTTGATAAAATTCAATGGCCTATAAAAATCAGGAACCTAAGGAAAGGTGACAAATTTATCCCCCTTGGCCTTAATGGGTTTAAAAAAGTGAAAAATATACTTATAGATAACAAAGTTCCTATTGAAGATAGGAAAAAAACCATTATATTTGAAAACAACAATGATGTAATATGGATACCAGGCATAAGAATTGATGAACGATACAAAATAACGACATACACAAAAAGAATTTTAAGGTGCGCTATTGAATAAAGTATGATATATAAAAAAATTTAACCCTCAAATCATAAAGATCCCAGGACATAAATGTAGAAAAATCAATAACCTGCCCTTATTCTTTATTTAGAAATTCTTGGAATTTAATCTGCCCTGTTCTAATTATTGAAAACCAAGGTTTTTCCATAGTAAAAAAAGGCTGTTTTTAGTGTTTATGAAATAGTGTTATTATTAAATCAATCTTCGTAACGGAGGAAATTATTTTTGAACTCATTTTCAAAGAATCTAACTCTATGGCTAGTTATAAGCCTTATGTTTGTTTTATTATTTCAGATATTTAAAAAAGAAACAAAACAAAACGGACAAATAACGTACAGTGAATTCCTTACTATGGTTGAGCGCGGTGACATTAATCAGGTTACCATTCAAGGAGACAGGATATACGGCGTTACAAACCAGAGTCAACCATTTAAAACATTCGCCCCAAAAGACCTGGAGCTGATAAAAATTTTACGAACAAAAAATATAGGAATTTCTGCTAAACCTCAGGAATCATCTCCATGGTACATGACATTGCTCGTATCATGGTTTCCTATGCTTCTATTAATAGGTGTATGGATCTTTTTCATAAGACAAATGCAAGTGGGAGGAGGTAAGGCCTTATCTTTCGGCAAAAGTAGGGCCAAACTGGTAACAGAGCAAAAAGACAAAATTACCTTTGATGATGTTGCAGGAATAGACGAGGCTAAAGAGGACCTCCATGAGATCATAGAATTTCTTAGGGATCCAAAGAAGTTTACACGCTTGGGAGGCAGGATACCAAAAGGGGTCCTTCTTGTAGGAGCCCCTGGAACAGGCAAAACATTATTGGCTAGAGCGATAGCAGGGGAAGCCGGCGTTCCTTTCCTGAGTATAAGTGGATCTGACTTTGTTGAAATGTTTGTTGGCGTAGGTGCCTCCAGGGTTAGAGACCTATTCGTTCAGGGCAAAAAAAATGCGCCTTGTATTATATTTTTAGATGAAATTGATGCCGTTGGTCGCCACAGAGGAGCCGGTTTAGGGGGGGGCCATGATGAAAGAGAACAGACACTTAACCAACTTTTAGTTGAAATGGACGGATTTGAATCAAATGAAGGTGTAATACTGATTTCTGCTACAAACAGGCCTGACGTGCTTGATCCCGCATTATTAAGACCAGGTAGATTTGACAGGCAGGTAGTCGTACCTGTACCTGATGTAAAGGGGAGAGAAGGCATTTTAAAGGTGCATACCAGAAAAGCAAAGGTCTCTGATGATGTTGATCTTTCCGTTCTTGGAAGAGGAACGCCGGGCTTTACAGGAGCAGACCTCGAAAATATGGTAAATGAGGCTGCCTTGCTTGCTGCAAGAAGGGACAAGGATAGCATTGAAATGTCAGACTTCGAGGACGCAAAAGATAAAGTTCTTATGGGATCAGAGAGGAAAAGTATGATCATTAGCGATACAGAAAAGCGAACCACGGCATACCATGAGTCAGGCCATGCACTCGTGGCAAAACTACTACCTGATACCGATCCCATCCATAAGGTGACGATTATTCCTCGAGGTAGAGCCCTTGGCCTTACCCAGCAACTTCCCTTAGATGACAAACATACTTATACAAAGGAATATCTCTTGAGTAATATAAGTATACTTTTGGGGGGCAGAATCGCAGAGGAAATCGCACTGAATACTCAAACCACCGGCGCAAGTAATGACATAGAAAGGGCTACTGATATCGCAAGAAAAATGATTTGCGAATATGGTATGAGTGAAAATCTTGGTCCATTAAGCTTCGGAAAAAAGGAGGAAGAGATATTTTTGGGCCGTGAGATAGCTCAGCATAAAGATTACAGCGAGGAGACAGCCCAGAAAATTGATAGAGAAATCAATGACTTAATCACTATAAATTATCAGAAAACGGCCGAGCTTTTAAAAGATAATTTTCCTTTGCTCAACAATTTAGCACAGGCACTTTTAGAAAAAGAAACATTAAACGGCCAGGAGATTGACGATATTATAGGTAAAAAGGTAAAAAAAAGGAAGGTAAGGGCTAAAAAGACAAAAAAGGAAGATTGATGTCATAGATGGATACTACCGACCTTTTAAAATTCTTGGATAAGAACAAAAACGGCAGCCATAAAACCGTTATTATGGGTATTCTAAATGTTACACCTGACTCATTTTTTGACGGGGGCCTATATCTCGAAAAACATGGGGCAGTTGAACATGCACTAGAGATGATAGAGCAAGGGGCAGATATCATTGACATAGGAGGAGAGTCAACAAGGCCTTTTTCAGATCCAACCTCCATTGATGAAGAGCTCAAGCGAGTAATGCCTGTTTTAGAAAATTTGTCACGAAAAACACAAACACCAATAAGCATAGATACATATAAAAGCGAGGTGGCCAGACATGCAATTGAAGGGGGTGCCACAATTGTTAACGATATAAGTGCGTTAACCTTTGATCCTGCGATGGCTTCATTGATAGCAGAGACAAACGTCCCAGTCATCCTTATGCATATGAAAGGAACACCAAAAAATATGCAGTCTAACCCAATATACAAAAACCTTATCAAAGATATAAAATCATTTTTCCATCAAAAATTAGAAATAGCAATCAGGGCAGGGATAAAAAGAAATCGCATAATTATCGACCCAGGTATTGGTTTTGGCAAATCTTTCAACGATAATCTTAAAATAATAAAGCGCTTAAATGAATTTTCAGATCTCGGGCAACCAATTCTTATCGGCACCTCAAATAAATCCTTCATAGGAAATATACTTGGTACTTCCATTGAATCAAGGGATACGGGCACTATGGCAACATTGGCAGCCGCAATAATGAATGGCGCAGACATTGTTAGAGTGCATAATGTTAAGTCATCAAGGGAAACAGCTACAATTATAGATGCTATAAAATCCGGGCACCCAATACAATTCGATAATTGAGGTTATAATTATACAGGCATATGCTGGTAACGTAACATACAAAACATTGTAATAATTCAAGTGAAGGCTTATCTATTATGCTGCTTTGCATTGATATAGGGAATACAAATATTGTTCTCGGTATTTTTAAAAATGATAGTATGGTTAACCATTGGCGTATAAGAACAGAGAGGGATATGACGAGTGATGAGTTAAGCATACTCGTAAGCAACCTATTCTTTCCATCGCATTTAAAGGTTAAAGACATCAAAGACATAATTATCTCCTGCGTTGTGCCGCCACTTCTTAACCCATTTAAAGAGTTCTGCATTCTTCAATTAAATAAAGAACCAATGATCGTAGACCATAGATTAAACACTGGCATGCCTATTAAATATGATAACCCTAAAGAGGTTGGGGCTGACAGGATCGTCAATGCAGTAGCGGCATACCAAAAATACAAAAAAGGTCTTATTGTTGTAGATTTTGGCACAGCCACGACTTTTGATTACATATCTGATGATGGAGCTTACGAAGGCGGGGCAATTGCGCCTGGAATAATAATATCCGCCGAGGCCCTTTTCCAAAAGGCCTCTAAGTTACCAAGGGTCGAAATATTCGCAAGGCCTAAAACAGTAATCGCAAAGGAAACAATGAGCAGCATAAACTCAGGGTTGGTTTATGGATATGCAGGTCTTGTAGATGGAATAGTAGATAGGATAAAGGCTGAAAAAGGTTCCGATCTTACTGTCATTGCAACAGGTGGACTGGCCACATTAATAAAATCTGAGTCCAGAAATATTGAACATGTAGAAAAATTTCTTACACTTGAGGGATTAAAGGCCATTTATAAGTTAAATTCAACGTAAACTCCCTGGCTGCAAATTATGGAATATCTAAAAAATGTAAAAGGCAACATTCACGGATTCAAAGGTAGCTGGGGCTAGGCCTTTTTTGCTATACAGGCATAAAAAACAAATTTATCGTGCTTTCAAAAAACTTCGGGCAATGTTTAGATAAAATAACGATAAAATTTTATTGGTTATGAGATAGTAACCTGGAAATCACTTTAAACCGATAAAAATGGTAGCAAATATTCATGGCCATTGTCTGCAATCTTAATAACTTACCTGATGGCATAAAAAACCCTGTTGTAACAATAGGTAATTTTGATGGGGTGCATAAGGGCCACCAGGCAATCTTTAAAAAAGTCATAAAACACGCCCGTGATATAAAGGGTACTGCGGGTGTTATTACCTTTGACCCGCATCCTGTAAAAATAACTGCCCCGGACAGCGCGCGCCCACTTATAACCCCTTTAGATCAAAAGAGGGAACTCATATTAAATCAAGGTATAGAACTGTTTGTCATAATAAACTTTTCCTATGAGTTCTCAACTACTTCTGCAACAGAATTCATTAAGGACGTACTTGTAACTCGATTGGGTATCAAAGAAATAATAGTAGGATATGACTATGTATTTGGTCGACATAGAAAAGGCGATATAGACTTGTTAAAAAGGATGGGTAAAGAATTCGATTTTTCTGTATACCAAATCACGCCCGTTTATGTGGGAAAAACATTGGTTTCAAGCACCTTAATCCGCAATCTTGTAGAAAATGGCGATATCACTGAGGCAACAAGACTGCTTGGAAGAAGCTACCAAATTAGAGGAAAAGTAATTAAGGGAATGAATAGAGGAGGGCCTATTTTAGGTTATCCAACTGCCAATTTAATGCTTTCAGATGAGCTTGTTCCAAAAAAGGGCGTTTATATTGTTACAGTGGATATCGATGGGGAAACGTTTCAAGGATTAACCAATATAGGCTATAACCCAACCTTTAAAAACAAAGAATTGTCTGTTGAGACCTATATATTTGACTTTTCTGAAAATATCTTAGGTAAAGATATAAGGTTAAATTTTCTGTTTCGTCTTCGTGACGAAATAACCTTTACAAATGTCTCAGGTCTGTCTCAACAAATAGACCAAGATGTAGAAAGTGCAAAAAGATTTTTTAACCATAAGAAATAATTATAGAAATATCAATTATAGAAAGGATACATAATGAAAAGAACATATATCTCATTCGTTTTATTGATGCTTATAGTTTTATGCATGGGTTGTGCCACATCTTATAAGGCACAACCTCTGTCATTCAAACATCCATCATCATATCCAAATGCCAGCCATGTAGAGGGTGCCGCAATTGGAGCAGAGGCTTATATTGACAAGCAGCAGGCTCATGATGCCTTTGGCTTTGATATTAGAGGGGCTGGAATGCTACCCGTAAGAATTGTAGTGGACAATCAGGGGGAAAGTGGTTTATTCATTAAGCCGGATCAGACATTTCTTCAAGATGGCTCAGGAAATCTATGGCCTGTCTTATCTGAAAAATTCGCCTATGAGAGGGTAACAAAGTACGCTCAAACAAAACAAATTTTTAAAGATGGCGCTTACTCTGGAGTAATATCTGGTGCAGCGGGTGCTATTGTCGGGGCCGCTATTGGTATTGTTACAGGGGAAAATGTCTTATCCACAGCAGGCAAAGGCGCCGCTGTAGGAGCAGCCTCCGGGGCAGTATTGGGGGGATTGGGGGGCTATGCTTCAGCGGATGAGGCCAACAGACTGGTCATGGAAGACTTTGAAGAGAAAAACCTTCAACACAAATCACTTCCTCCGAATAAGCTCAGCTATGGATTCATATTTTTCCCGGGAGAGGCACAATCAGCAAATTCACTCAGGCTGCAGCTTGAAGTTGAGAACACAGGAAAGGTCTATACACTAATTTTCAATCTATAAAAAATTACTTCACCTTGCCTAAACAAAAACATGTTTTCTTCTTAACCTGGTGACTAAATTTTGATCTCTTAAGCCTTAGCCACATAAATGAACGAAAAAATCAGGCAGAGCTAGGCTTCTCCACTACCTTTCGCTCCTTTTTAATCCTCTCGTCCATTTGATGTAGAGTTTTTTCTATCTCGTTAAGGACATCTTGGGCTTTCTTAAGGGTAGAATTACTTATTGATCCACTCTCTCTTTCTAACCTATCAGCAAAATTTTTTATCGTATCTCTATATTTAGATATATCTCTTCCTATTTCATCCAAATCCCTCATACAACGATCCATTTTTTTCTTGGTCGCATCCTTTGTATTATCAAGCATTTCCTTGAGAGCCATCTCCAATTTTCTTAGCTCGCCCAGGATAGATTGTAGCCCTTTTGCTATCGATTCCTCTGTTTCCTTCTTTATACTCGAACCCCTATTCGTTAGATGATTATGAAGCTTTTCAAGCTCTTCCTCGGCAAGCTCAATGGTACTCTTTATTATTTCATTAACTGTACTTAATATCTCTTCTACGCTTTTTTGAATGCCATACTGCCTTTCTTTTTCATCAGCCGCAAAGGTAGAATGTAAATAAAGGAAAAAAAACAGGAAAAGAAAAACTATGCAAGACCATCTTTGTATATTCTTAAGGCTCATAATTGGATTTTCTAGTAAAAAAGATATACTGCCAGCCGCCTTTGCCGTATCAGCAAGTTTATAAAATTATTTGATACTATTTTTCTAAAAAATAATTAATAGCCTATCATGTTTAAAATATTTGGTAAACATTTTTTGGGCTTGAAACGTCTAATGTTAAAAAAGGCCATATATACGTTAACTATAGATTGTTTAATTATAGAAGACTATTTTTTTACATTTGTAAAATAGAGAAAACAAACGCACATTTATCTAAATAAAAAGCATCCATCTAATCAAATAATTGATTAGGTCTGTGAAAAAACGGAGGTAAAAATGAAAAGAAAAAATATTTTTCTGCTAATCCTTACCATAATGCTGTGCCTTACATTTTTAGTGCCCTCAGCCTGGGCTAGAAAGCACAGGTCATATGAAGGTGCAGCCATATTTTTAGGCACTGCATTTCTTATAGATGCATTCGTACGGGCTGCAAACCAGAATTATACCTATCACTGCTACCGTTGCCCCCCTGCAAAAAAAGCAGCAGTTCACGCAGACAGGCATTACAGCTCTAAAAGAATATGGGTTGCGCCTTCTACAGAGAGAGTTTGGCATAAGGGCCATTACAATGGACGTGGGCGTTGGATACCTGGATATTGGGAGGAAATCCATAGGCCTGGTCACTGGAGATAAGTCCACAAAGCACAGGTTATTCTTTGGACGGCATTTTTTCACCCTCGTGCCCTTTTCTCTTAAATACCTTTATGTCAAATATAAACAAACGCGAAGAATTAATTGCATTTCAGCTAAAAAATGAAGACAGACGCAATAATTCAAAAAGAATAATTATAATGGGAATATCGGAAAGCAAGGAAGATGCGATATCTAAAAAAAGCCCTGGTGAAAACATTTCTTTCGTTTGTTATGATTACATCTAAAGGAAATTACATATCTCTTTTAAGGCTTTCTTGTTGATTTCAGGGACGGTTGCATTTTCATCAGGATACCCAACTACAAGTATCAAAAAGGCCTTCTCAGATGTTGGTCTCTGAAGTATCTTATTTAAAAAACGCATAGGGCTTGGTGTATATGTAAGGGAGACAAGCCCGGCATTGTGAATAGCTGTAATTAGTATGCCCGTAGCAATACCTACGGATTCGGTAACATAGTAATGTTTCTCAATTGTACCATCACGTAGCCTTTTGTAACGTTCCGCAAAAATGACTATCAAATATGGTGCAGTCTCTAAAAATGGCTTATAAATATTAGTGCCCAGGGGTTTAAGAGCGTTTAGCCATTTCTCGGGTGCCCGTTTTCTATAAAAATCAACCTCTTCTTTCTCTGCCGCATTTCTGATTTCTCTTTTTGTATCTCGGTCACCTACCACCTCAAAATGCCAGGGTTGCATATTTGCACCACTTGGGGCGGTGGCGGCAGCGCGAATACACTTTTCTATAATATCCCTGGGAATTGGCCTGTCTGAAAATTGACGAATTGATCTCCGTCTTATCATGTCTTCATAAAATGCAATTGCCCTCTGTCTCATATCTGCTTCAGGGTACTCAATATAACCCCAGAGGGAAGAAAATTTTGGTCCGGTCATCTCTTCTATCCCCTATTTTTACCAATTAAGCCGGCTTTATTCTGTTTTAAATAGTTAGATTAAAAAAGTTTTTTGCCATATCCCAGTACGTTGATGTATCAACCCTACCAGCGGCATAAGCATCATGCCATCCCTCAGGCACCGGCATATTATTGTAGAGTTCCTTGCGTCGAGCCTCAAGTAACAACCTTGGCTTCTTCATAAAATCAGCGCCACATATGACCTGGTTCTCTGACTTTGATGATAACCTCTCCAGCCATTTGATACCCTCACAGTTTCTCAATAGATGATGATCAAGAATAAGGGTTTTAACTTGTTTTGAAAGCCTTAATGCATTAGCCCAGGCTATGTCGAATAGCTTATTGGACATTTTAGATAGGTAAAGAGGCGGCCCACTTACCAATACTATATCAGGATTTAATGACAAAACCTTAGAAACTGCGCCCTCATGAAGTAACTGTAAATCGGAAGCATGAACAAAAACAGATTCCTCTTTTATTCTCGTAATTATAACCTTCTCAAAATTATGTCTTTCTTCTCCATGGGGAACCGGCCCAAAAAAAGACAAAGGGCCTGCTTCTCTTCCTTCCGCAGAAATAAGCTCTTTGCCTAAGGAAAGTGAAATAGAATCTGACCGTATCTTTTCTATAGGCGAAAGAGGCGACAATTTAGCCCAAATCTTCACGGCTGGGTTTACGTCCCTTACCTTATCAATGTTCAACTGATAGGGGTTTGCATTTTCTAAAGGTACATGATCGCCGTGGAAATGACTAAATATGATATCAGAGGCCTCAAACCATGCCTCTACAATCTTTTTCCTTATTCTCTCACATATTGCAATCTGAAGCGGGTGTGGAGGTAAGCCATACCTTAAAAACCCCAACGCAATTCCTGGGTCAAT
>CAYMVB010000036.1:0-11604 GCA_964393665.1 uncultured Desulfobacteraceae bacterium
CGCCATATCACATAAGCGGGCATCTAAAGGCTTGACAAACCTGCAATTTACAACACAGGCGGAATAGCCTGCCGTTTCAATTTCCTTGGAGGCCTCTAATGCAGGCTGAACCCTGCTTCCAATAGCCAGTATCAAAATATCCTTTCCTGTGGTTAAAACTTCCGCCTCACCTATCGGTATGCTTGTATATTCATTATTAATGGGAACACCGACAGCCTTTCCCCTGGGATACCTAATGGCAATAGGGCCATGATAATTAATGGCAGTAAAGAGCATGTTTCTCAATTCATTTTCATCCTTTGGGGCCATAACCGTCATATTAGGTATGTCTCTTAGGTATGAAAAATCAAATAGTCCATGATGTGTCGAACCGTCATCGCCTACTATGCCCCCCCTGTCCAGGGCAAATATAACATGTAAATCAGGAAGACAAACATCATGTATTATCTGATCTAAGGAACGCTGCAGGAAGGTAGAATAAATAGCTACAACAGGCTTCATTCCCTCTGTGGCCATTCCTGCCGCAAATGTAACGGCATGTTGTTCAGCAATACCTACATCAATAAAACGATCCGGATGTGCCTTAGAAAAGCCTGTCAGGCCTGTCCCATCTGGCATGGCAGCAGTGATGGCAAAAATTTTCTTATCCTTTGAACCTAAATCTACCATGGTGCTGCCGAATATCTCAGTATAGGTGGGGGGGTCTTGAGAAGACTTTTTTTTGGGCTGACCTGTTTCCATATCAAAGGGCCCTATTCCGTGGAATAATGAAGGATCTTTTTCTGCATGCCCATAGCCCTTGCCTTTTGTGGTCATTATATGCACCAGCACGGGTCCTTCGAGCCTGGAGACATCCTTAAAGGTATTAATTAGAAGCCTGATGTCATGCCCCTTAATTGGACCTATATATCTAAATTTAAAGGCCTCAAAGAGCATTCCCGGTGTTAAAAGGCCAATCAAGGAGTCCTCACTCTTTCTTAAAATATTTAATATATTATCTCCTAAACCGGGTATCGAGCTAATAACGCCTTCAAATCTTTTTTTAAAATTAACCAACCGTGGCTCGTATATCTTTCTGCTGACATAGGAGGAAAGCGCCCCAACATTTTTGGCTATTGACATCTCATTGTCATTCAGCACGACGATCAAATCCTTCTCTGTGTGACCGGTTTGATTGAGCGCCTCAAATGACATACCAGTAGTCATAGCCCCGTCACCAATGACCGCAATGGTCTTTTTGCTATCATTAATAATAGATTTTGCAGTTGCTATTCCAAGGCCAGCAGATATAGAGGTCCCGGAGTGTCCTGTATTAAATGTATCATAGGGGCTTTCCTCTCTCTTTGGAAACCCGCTTATGCCTTCATACAATCTTAGGGTATGGAACTTATCTCTCCTCCCTGTTATAATCTTGTGGGCATAACATTGATGCCCAACATCCCATATTATTTTATCCTTTGGCGTGTCAAATACATAGTGCAAGGCAATAGTTAGCTCTACTACACCCAAGCTTGGGGCCAAATGGCCGCCATTTTTAGACACGGTCTCTATCATAAGTTTTCTTATCTCAGCTGCCAGTTGATTCAATTCATCAAACCCCAGCTGTTTTAAATCGGAAGGGCTGTTTATACCTTCAAGAATATGGTTTGAAACATTTTGCATTTTATTATCCATTCGTTCGTTAAGGTCATCCTTTTTCTAAAATAGCAAGATACGGCTACGTAATGTTCACCGTAGTAAATCCAGTGATTTCCTTATGTATTCCTCTCAATAATGTAACGGGCTAAATCTCTCAGGGGCCATGCACGGTTACTGAAACCTGCTATTTCATTAATTGCCCTGTCAATTAACCCACTCTGGATTTTTTTAGACTCCTCTATCCCAAAAACATACGGGTAGGTAATTTTCCCCCTTGAGGCGTCACTCCCCACCTCCTTGCCTATAATGTTTTTTTCACCCTCTACGTTCAAAATATCGTCAGCAATTTGAAATGCCAGCCCTATATTTTGACCATATTGGTTTAGAGAGTTTATCTCATCCTCATTGCCTCCACCTAAAAGTCCCCCTGTCGTAACTGATGCTGCTATCAGCGCACCGGTTTTATGAGTATGTATAAAGGTAACAACATCAGGGTTTGGATCCTTTCCTTCATAGCTTATATCAACTGCCTGACCACCGACCATACCCTGATATCCAGAGGCGTAGCCTATCATATCAATTACCCTGAGCATCTGTGCATTGCCGATATCTTTTTCTATCCCGAATCGTGCAATAATATTGAATGCCATAGTTAAAAGCCCATCACCTGCAAGGAGTGCCATAGCCTCCCCGAATACCTTATGATTTGTTGGCCTTCCCCTTCTGAAATCATCATTATCTACTATGGGAAGGTCATCGTGGATAAGCGAGTATGAATGGATAAATTCGAGTGCGCAGGCAAACCGCACTAAATTATCCGCGTCTCCATGGACGGCTTCGGCACCTGCTATGCAAAGAATTGGTCTAATTCTTTTTCCACCCGAAAATAGTGTGTAGCTCATTGCCTGCATAACGTCTGCTGCAAGCCCTGACGGCTGCGGCATTAACTCCTTAAGGGTTTTTTCTACCAATGACCTTTTTTCATCGAGATATCTTTCAATCCTTTGCGTCATCTTCATCACCCTTCAAATCAAATGGCTCTTGTTTTATTCTGACCCCGTCCTTTACCAGCATAGAAACCTTCTTTTCTACCTCTTCAAGCTTATTAAAGCAATACGTAGATAGGGAAATTCCCTGCTCAAAGGTTTTAATGGAGTCCTCAAGGGGCAAATCACCACTCTCCAAACGTTTTACAATATCTTCCAACTCCCTCATTGCATCCTCAAATTTTTTCTCCTTCATCAGCCACCTATTCCTCTGCTAAGGTCAAGTAATTTTATAGGATTTACCCTTGCCCCATCCAGTCTGACACCAAAGTGAAGGTGGGGGCCGGTAACCCTTCCGGAGGATCCGGACAACCCAATAATTTCCCCTTTTTTTACTATTTGACCGGTATCTATAAGGGCCTTACTTAAGTGAAAATACATGCTGTGTATACCGCCTCCATGATCAATGATAACACTCAAGCCGCTAAAAAAACACGCTTCTACCAATACTGCTACACCATTGTTTGTTGCCTTAACAGGCTCACCTTCAGCGGCTTTAAGATCAACCCCCGAGTGTGGAGAACGCTCAGTTCCGTTTATAATACTCCTGCGGCCAAATGGGCTGACTACAGGGCCATGTACCGGCCTAATCCAGGCTCCTTCCCATAATGGTGTTTTATCAGATTCAAGAAAAAGCCTTCGTATTCGGCGGGACTCATCCCTTACCCTGTCAAGGGTTTTTTTATCAAGGGCCTCCATGCTTTTTGGAATGTTAAAACGTCTTATACCATAATCCTTTTTGTAAACATGGATAATTTTGGTCTCTGTATGTACCCCGTCCGTTTTTTTGACCTTATACCTGCCAGGTTTCAAAGTCAAATCCACACCGATAAATGCGAAATGAGTATTAGTTTCAACGCCAGGTATAAGGCTGATATTTCTTTTATTCCATGTTATTTCTAAATTACCCTTATTATTATCATGTACCTTTAAAAGACCAACACCCCCCTGCCCTATCTCTTGCGGTGTTATAATAATCGTTTTACTCATCGAATGGGCGGGTTGAACCGTTATAAAGGGAATGAGCACTAACAATAAGGCAAAAAGGTAAAATTTTTTTTCACTAACCTGCATGCCACAAATATTCCTTATTATTATTATCCAGTATTCTTGGGTGTACCATAAATGTTAAATATCGTATGTTTCTATTATAAAGTTTTAACATTCAATATAGTATACTATAGTATGAACGTATTTTTTAAGCTTTTACGGTCTTTTTTACCGTACACTCCATGTTGCCTTTTGCAAGCAGTACATGAATGCTGTCTCCGATCTTCACCTCTTCGGCATCCTTTATGATGGTCATCTCAGGCAGTCTTCTGGTAATGCTGTATCCTCTATCCAGAACAGAAAGCGGGTTTAATGACTCCAGCTTGCTTCCGATAGAGTCAAGTGTGCTGTTCATCTTATATAGATTGCTTTTCATTGCCTGGGCTAAAGAGTGGTTAAAAAAATCAAGTTCTTGACGCTTGAGCTTCACGGAATGCATGGGGCTATTTGAGATAAGCATGTCCATAGAAGATGTTAAATCAACACGGTTTTTATGGATACATGCCCGACCCGATTTATACAAACGGCTGTATAGGTCATCAAACATCAGCCATGTATCAGCAAGGTGTCTCCTTGGATCCTTAATACGGGAGGAAAGGTCCCTTACCCTGTCCTTCATCAATCCCACGTGGTGCTTAAAGGATGCTTGAAGCCTTGATGAAAGAAGGCCTAGTTCTCTTTCTATACTATCCTTCTGCGGAATAATCAATTCGGCCGCCCCTGAGGGCGTGGGCGCCCTGAGGTCTGACGCCATATCTGATATGGTAATATCGATCTCATGCCCTATGGCGGAAACAACAGGGAATACCGATTTTCTTATTGCATAAGCGACTTCCTCCCTGTTAAATGGCCAAAGATCCTCGAATGAGCCCCCTCCCCTTGTCAATACTATGACATCTAAATCCAATTCCCTGTTGGCTATTTCTAATGCCTCAACGATATCCCCTACTGCCTCATCACCCTGGACCCTGACAGGAACAATAAAAATATGTAAATTTGACATTCTTCTAAGAGAGATCCTCAAAAAATCCCGAATTGCAGCTCCTGTAGGCGAAGTTATAACTGCTATTTTTTTGGGCATAAAAGGTATTGGCCTCTTTTTGTCCTCGTCAAAGACCCCTTCAAGGGCAAGCTTTTTTTTCGTCTGTTCATATGCGGCTGCCAGCTCACCGACCCCAAGCGGCTCCAAATAATCAAGTATGATCTGATATTCCCCCCTGGGCTCATACACCCCTACTCTACCCCGTGCTATGACCCTCATGCCGTCTTCTGGAATAAATTTTAGGTAATGAGCCTGCATCCTGAACATTACTGCCTTAATTTGAGCATTCTTATCCTTGAGGCTCATGTAATAATGGCCGGACACAGGGCTGGCAAAGTTTGATATTTCGCCTTCGACCCATATGAAATCAAACCCATTTTCTATAAGTGATTTAATCTCTGATGTTAGGGAGCTGACCGTGTAAATATGCGGTGGATTAAAAGACAGGTTCATATAACTCGCAGAACTTAAGGCCCTATAAAAACAATAAGGCGGTTTCTTAAATTAATAAAATGTGCTTGTAAAAGCAGGATGCTACTATCCTGTCCTAAAACGATGCCCCCTTGTAACGACAGGGATGGCATTTCTCTTCAAACCTTACGTGTTAGCGCCCTCAAATTCCTTCATAAAATTTGCCAGGCTTTTTACACTCTCTATTGTTACTGCATTATAAATGGATGCCCTGCATCCCCCAACAGATTTATGACCTTTGACGCCAACAAAGCCACGCTTCGTTGCGTCTGACAAAAATTTTTTCTCTAATCCCTCATCTGTTAGACGGAAGGTGACGTTCATCATAGATCTGCAACTCCTATCCGTAGTGCCCTTGAATAGCTTACTTTCATCTATTGTCTCATATAATAACGAGGCCTTTTCCTTGTTTATCCTCTCCATCTCTTCCAGCCCCCCTATTGTATCCTCCAGCCAGGTAAGGACTAAATCTATCACATATATGGCAAACGTCGGGGGTGTATTAAACAATGAGTTATTATCTTTATAGGTAGCATAGCTTAGTATAGTGGGAAGATTTTTCGGGATTCTCTTTAGCATATCGTCCCTGATGATAACCAGTGCAACACCTGCGGGACCACAATTTTTCTGCGCCCCTGCGTAAATGAGCCCAAATGAACGGGTATCAACAGGGTGGCTCATAAAATCCGATGACATGTCACAGATAAGGGGTACATCCCCTCCGTCAGGGTATGTTTTCCACTGGGTTCCCTTTATGGTGTTATTTGATGTAAAATGCAAAAAGGATGCATCTTTATCTACCGTAAAGCCTGAAGGCAGGTAAGAAAAATTTTTATCCTCTGACGAGGCAATAACTCGTACATCCTCTGCCTGAATCCTTGCCTCTTTAATAGCCTTGGTAGACCAGGTTCCAGTATTTATATAATCCAGTGGTTTGTTCGGCAGGGAAAGGTTCATTGGTATCATACAAAACTGATGGCTTGCGCCTCCTTGTATAAAAAGCACGCTAAACTCATCTCCTAACTTCAATAGTCGTTTCGTCCTTTCAACTGTATCATGTATAACCTCATCAAACGCCACGGCACGATGACTTGTCTCTATAATCGACATTCCGGTGCCCTTAAAGTTAAGAAAGCTATTTCTTATTTCCTCTAAGACTTCCAAGGGCAGCGCCGCAGGTCCAGCATTGAAATTATGCACCCTTTCCTCCATAACAAAATCCTCTCTTTAATTGTCCATAAAATTGCCCTGGATCATCTGAGAAACTGCCTCCAGTCCACTGGTATTTAATTCATAAGGAGGCCTATCAGTTAGATCCGCCTCAATGATGCTATCATCAAATGGCAGAAACCCCAAGAAATTAAAATCTTTCATATTTTTAAGGAGAAAGTCCTTGTCTTTCTCCGATCTGATTTTATTTCCAACAATAAGTAAATTTTTTATTCCAAGCTGTCCGGACAACCTCTTTATCTCGTTTGCAGTTTCTATGCTTCTTCTTCCGGGCTCGACAACCACGATCATCTTATCAACCGCCCTTGCAGTTCCCCTGCCCAAATGTTCTAAGCCTGCCTCCATATCCAGAACGATAACCTCATCCCTGAACAGTATTAAGTGGGTAACGAGTACCTTTAAAAGAACGCTTTCAGGGCAAATACAGCCGCCTTCCGCTGCCTTAACCCCTCCAAGGACCATTAATTTCACGCCATCTGCATCTACAGAAAGTTTTTCTGGTAAATCACTAACCTTAGGGTTTATTTTGAAAAAACCACCCATGGTCCCCACCTTTGAGTCTGTTCTCTCCTCAATAAGGGATTTCATTTTAGAAATAGGCGTTATCTCAGATGCATTGTTTGCCCCCAATGCCTGGGCTAAATTTGCATCTGGGTCGGCATCAATAGCCAGCACCTTCTTCCCCGATTTTTGAAGAGACTTTATGAGAAAGGCTGCAAATGTTGTTTTTCCAACACCGCCCTTTCCACTAATTGCGATCTTCATAATAAAAATCCTTTCATTATCTAAAAAATGTCTGTTAGGACTGCTTTGCCCGCCCTATTAACGGATAGACAATCATGCTGACCAATTCGGATATGTCTTCGGCGGAAAGAAGCTCGTTTTTAATTGAGCTATCAAATAGGATTGTCCCATTGGGTGGGAATTCTTCATCCCCTCTCCATAGTACAAACGTTACCGGCACCTTTGGAAATGCATGAACAGTAACGGATACATCCCCAAGAGATGCCACTTTTGCACCGAAAAGCTCCGCTGCAATCCCTGGCAACGTATCTGGATTTGCACCAAAGGCATGAACAAAAGGATCTTTTGATCTCGCGTTAAACGAGCTAAGGTAAAACCTTGCTGAGGGTATCTCCTGATAGGCAATAAGTTGCCCTGTAAGCTCCTCATTTTTGGCCCTATTCAGGTAGTGTAATATCAATATTTTTTCCTTTATGGGCATCTCCTCATTGCTGTCCTGAGTGAAAGTTATATCAGGCCAGCTCATAGTTATCATACGGTTTAAAAACATAATTTTTATAAGGGATGACCCATGTTTGTTTTCCACGAACTGAGCGCCACTTAACCGGCACAGGTGTCGTGGATTGTTGTTACGTATCTCCTCTTGCCCAAGCTCTAAGGCCTTTTTATAGTCATCTACTCTTGGCATGTATCTCCTGGTAAATAATGTATAAAATATAAAACAATGAATGGTAACTAAAGATGTAAAGTTAATTAAAGCACAATTAAAAGTCAATTATATTTAGATTATTACATCTTTTTTTATTGACAAGGAAACAAACTTGAGGCATAAGAAAAATCCCGTTATAAACTAAATATCTTGAAAAATTATACACGGGTGCTTACATTTCTAAAACAATTTATAAAGAAAGGATGTGGTTATCATGGTTTGTACAACAGTAAGAAAAGGTTCAGAATGCATTTTTATGGGCAAGAATGGATGCCAGTTTGTTGGCGGCAGTTGTCATCCAATCATTGATAAATGTGACGGTTGCCAGAGAGTAATAGAATACCTCTCCGAAAAATACTGCATGATTTTTCCAGACCCTGCAAGTAAATGGAAAAACGGCTCCTGTAATATGGCTACACACATACAGGCAGAAGCGAAGAAGGCAGTAAACAAAATAAACCCCATCAAGGCCTCAAAGAGATCCCAATAAAAAACGTAATAGAGGGAAGATAGTAGCACCTCCGTGCTAGACAGATTGGAATACGGGTAGGATTCTACCTCGGTCCACATGAGGTTATATCATATACATTTGACGCTTTTATTGCACGTTAACGTAAACAGAACTAAAGCGCAGGGGTATTCGTATGCCCACATAAGGGGCCTTCTTGGCGAATAAAAAAATGATTACAAAAGGCTTGACAATTTTTTAGTAAAAATTTAAAGTTTTCTTAATAATTTGAGAGTACAAAAAATTGTTTTATTCGCGCCCATCAATCCGTTTTGATTTTGAGGGTGCAATTCAGGGTTATTATCAACTGGCAATGAATACTATACGAAAAAAAATTATACCCGTTTCACCGGCAACAGTTTTAAATCTAATTTTCTTGCTACCTATACTTTTGCTATGCCTGCTTAAATTGCGAGGCCTGGTAATGTAACAAACCGTATAAATAAAATATAAAATCCGTTATCAGGCCTACCCTGATAACGGATTTTTTTTGTATTTTTGCCCCACATGAAAGCCGTTATGTATCAGGGAGTTACTATTGCCGTTTAAGGTTACAGCCTAACTATCTATTATAAGGAGATTATATCATGTCAGATCGGGTCATTATATTTGACACCACCCTCAGGGATGGGGAACAGTCACCTGGTGCGAGTATGAATGCTGAAGAGAAATTGCGGCTTGCAATTCAGCTTGAAAAATTAGGCGTGGATGTAATTGAGGCCGGATTTCCTTCTGCCTCCATAGGGGATCTTGAGGCAGTTCACATGATATCTGAAAAGGTTAAAGGTCCCAAAATCACAGCCCTTGCACGAACCACAAGAGAAGATATTGATTCTGCATGGCGTGCCTTAAAAAATTCAAATAGACCAAGAATAAATATATTTATTGCTACATCTGATATACATTTGGTGCATAAACTTAAACTGACCAGGGACCAGGTTAAAAAGGCTACGCTTGACGCAATACGATACGCCAAAAAGTTTTTCTCTGACATTGAATTCTCCGCAGAGGATGGGTCCAGAAGCGATAAAGAATTCCTGTGTGATATCTTTGAGCTAGCCATTGACGCAGGCGCAAAGACAGTAAACCTGCCTGACACTGTAGGCTACGCAATGCCTGATGAATTTTCTCAACTTGTTGGCTATATCATGGGGCACACCCCTAATATAAGTAATGCTGTAATGAGCGTTCACTGCCACAATGACCTTGGTCTGGCTACTGCAAATACATTGGCAGCCATCAAGGCAGGGGCAAGGCAGGTGGAGGTGACGATCAACGGAATAGGTGAACGGGCAGGAAATACATCGCTTGAGGAGGTGGTGATGGGCATTTATACGAGGAAAGAGCATTTTGGCCTTTCAACCGGCATTAAAACAGATGAAATTCACGCTGCAAGCCGCCTGACATCGCTTATAACAGGGATAGTAGTTCAGCCAAACAAGGCAGTAGTAGGCTCAAACGCATTTTCCCATGAGGCAGGGATTCACCAAGACGGCATACTCAAGGCCCCGATAACCTATGAGATTATGAAGCCTGAGACGATTGGTCTCTCAAGCAGCCAGATTATACTTGGGAAACATTCAGGCAGGCATGCCTTAAAAGAAAAAATTGCCAAACTTGGTTATGAATTAAACGATGAGGAGCTGGAAAGTCTTTTTAAACGGTTTAAGGCACTCGCTGATAAGAGAAAGGAGATATTAGATGACGATATTGAGGCAATTATAGCAGAGGAATTTCTGAGGACGCCGGATATCTATAAGCTTGAATATCTAAATGTAATAAGCGGCACAGCAGCTGTACCAACCGCTACGGTAAAAATGGCTATAGATGGCCGAATTGAACAAAGCGCAGGATTTGGTGTAGGCCCGATTGACGCAACGTTTAACACTATTGCAAAAATGGCAAAAGCCAAATCCGTTCTCATTCATTTTTCAGTGGACTCAATCACAGGGGGAATGGATGCCCAGGGCGAGGTCATGGTCAAACTCAAGGAAGGCGATTTTGTAGTCCTCGGCAAGGGCGCTGACCCTGATATAATAACCGCAAGCGCAAAGGCCTATATAAATGGGCTGAACAGACTTGAATATATGAAAAGAAGCTCGAAAAATCAATAGTTAATAGCGCTATCCAAAGGTTAAAATTTTTGCTGGGAAAAATTCTTTTTAAATTTTTATGGTGAATATTCTTGGCAATAAAATATTTTTCTTGACATTAAAGGCCTAATCGAGAAAACTATACAAAAAATTGGGGGATCGTTTAGTGGCAAGACGACAGGTTCTGGCCCTGTTAACCGAGGTTCGAATCCTCGTCCCCCAGCCAGAATTTATTCTGCCTTTTTTAGAGTTACCCACATTTTTATGGTCCCATCGTCTAGTGGTCTAGGACGCTGGCCTCTCACGCCAGTAACACGGGTTCGACTCCCGTTGGGACTACCAGTAAAAACAATAAGTTAGCGTATATAGCTAAGTTTTTACCTTGCTTGGTATGGTGAAAAGTGTGACTATTGTGAGAACTGCCTTGAGAAAGCTTCTTTCTCTGTTGACTGTTGCATTAGATGCACCCTGGTTCTTGCGATCTTCCTTTTAGGTCTCTGCAAGCATTGGTTCGATTTTTAAGAGCGGCTTATCAGAAACATACGGCTTAAGGTGAGCCAGAAAATAATAGTTTCGCGTAATAGTTGACGGTTTTTTGTAGTGCTTTGCGCTGTCCATGTATGTAGGCAAGAACTCTGAAAAGGTTATTTCCCTGGTATTAGCAGAGGGCTGAAATTTTCCCTCTCTAAGCTCATATTTTCTTTTTGCAAGCAGTTGTTCCGCACCCCTTTTACGGGTGCTTTCGGATGATTCTCTGTATCGCCTCCCTTTATAGTAAAAATCGATATGCCAGTATTTGGTTTTCTTGGGTCTATATACTCCCATTTCTCACCTCACTTTCCGACCCTTGAATCTTCACAGGAACTTAGGATTTTGCATGAGTCCATAAAGATGTCAAGGTCTTTAACGGTATACTTACGGCCCTTCCAACCCTATAATGAGCTAGACTCCCCTTAGAGGTCAGAAGTGATACGGTACTTTTTGAGAGGCCAAGATATTTAGAGGCTTCAATCTGGCTTAAGTACTTTTTTATATGTGAAGTATTTTCAGTGTTCATTGATTTTTCTCGCCCT
>CAYMVB010000037.1:0-20504 GCA_964393665.1 uncultured Desulfobacteraceae bacterium
AAGTCAACTACTATCCCTAAAAGGGATAGCTTGAGGGTCAAAGGCACAGAGGCACAGAGGCACAGAGTTTTTGAGACTCATTATTTCTTCTTTGTGCCTGCCTGTCGGCAGACAGGCCTTTGCCACTTTGCCTCTTTGTGCCTTAATCAGTAAAAATTATTAAACTAAAGTCTTCGCCAGTTGGAGCGAAGCGGAAATCCCGCTCACGGGGTCGAAGCGCAGCGAAGATCCCGCTTTGCGGGAAAAGGCGAGGGTTTTTCTCCCATTCCCCGAAGGAGACAATAAATATTCTATGATTAGAAATATACTTAGACTATCAGCTAAGAGATTCCATATAAAGAAAAAAATGTGTTGAAAGCTGTAAAGATATAAGCCTGCAATCTTTGTAAAGGCATACAAACTGACAGGTAGACTTCAGAGGGCACTATTTTTTATCTTTTTTCATATTTACCTTGTGGTCGAAGCAAAACAATTGCAAAGGCAATTTTTTTGAGTGCCCCTGTCCGCTGCATCTATCAAAGTGCACCTAAGCTAACCACGAGATTTTTCTTTTCAGCGAAGTGAGGCGTTTAATGGCCGAAGGTCTATGGGTGCAATTGAAGACAATTTTTAAAAATCTAAAACCCTTAAAAAGAGTAGCGCGGCATCTTCTTCCAAAACTTTATCTATAATCGTATTCTATAAGAGCCTAATAATAAAATAGGTCCTTGCGTGCCTTTTCTATTGAGATATAAACGATAATGTTTTAAAAGAAGAACCCTGGATATTGGGTATCAAAATTATTGAAAAGTTATACATGACAGGAAGGAAACAAAAATATGTTGCAATCAAAATATGCAGGTAATCCTCAAAAAGCCTATTCCTCGTATTTTATTATTTTAGTATCACTCTTTATAACATGCCTAATCACTGCAAACATTACCGCAGTTAAATTAATCAACGTATTTGGCTTGATTATGCCTGCGGCTATAATTATTTTTCCGATCAGTTATATCTTAGGCGATGTATTTACGGAGGTTTATGGCTATAGGCAGGCTAGAAGAATAATCTGGTTAGGCTTTTTTTGTAATCTATTCCTGGTAATTGTTGTTTACATTGGCTTAGTGATACCAGCTGCATCATTTTGGGATGGTCAGGCTGCATATGAACGTATCCTTGGTTATACCCCACGAATTCTTGCCGCATCATTTCTGGCATACCTTACAGGTGAATTTTCCAATTCCTTTGTGCTTGCAAAGATCAAGATAGCTACAAAAGGAAGAATGCTCTGGCTAAGGACTATAACATCAACGCTGATTGGTCAGGGTTTGGATTCTATGGTTTTTATCACGCTATCTTTTGTTGGGACAATGCCTATAGAGGCATTGTTTTTAGCTGTGCTTACGCAGTGGATTGTAAAATCACTCTATGAGGCCATGGTAACCCCAATAACCTACATGGCAGTGAATTTTCTGAAAAGGCACGAAGGCCTTGATGTTTACGACTACGATACAAAATTCAGCCCTTTAACATTTTCGCATCAGTAAGCTATTTGTAACTGTCTGCGCAGTTAGGTTGAAGGCTGAAGCTAGCTAAATATGCACACTACAAAAACAGGGCAGATTCTCATAAAATACAGCGTAAAAATGAGCAACAGCCCACTTTATATCGATACTGCTCAATCTTGTTATCAGAATTTTTTTGGTTGTCTTAATAAATAATAGGAAATGATACCTTGATTATTGATTTTAGACTAAAAGCATATGTGGCCTTAAGTTTTGCCACGCTATTTTGGGGTCTCTCGTTTGTGGCTACAAAGTTCGCCCTGGAAAGTTTCTCCACCTTTACCCTTGTGTTTATTCGTTTTGCCCTCGCATCTTGCATATTTTTGTTCATAATATTATTGAGGGGTTTCCCGAAGTTTACAGAAAAAGAGCATATGAGAATTTTTCTGATGGCGCTTTTTGAGCCAGGCCTTTACTTTGTCTTTGAAACTATTGGCTTACAGCATACCTCGGCACCGAAAGTGGCCCTGATTATTGCAACTATACCAGTTGTAGTAATGGTATTTGCCACTATTTTATTAAAAGAACGCAGCAGCGCTCTCAATCTTCTTGGCATGGGCATATCTATAGCAGGAATTTTCGTGCTGATCAGCGAAGACCTAAAAGGTAGTTTTGGGGTAAAGGGTAGCCTGTTAGGAGATCTTTATATTTTTGGGGCTGTAATTTCAGCGTCTCTATATATAGTGTCTGCAAGGCATTTGGGTAAAAAACATTCTGCATTGGAATTTACAAGCATGCAGATAATCTATGCTTCCCTTCTTTATATGCCGGCATTTATATGGGAATTTCCAAGGATGCCCTGGTCTAAAATTAGCATACAATCGCTCTGGGCTCTTGGTTTTCTAGCTGTCTTTGCAACAGTTGGAGGATTTCTGTGCTATAATTATGCACTAACTAAAGTCCATGCTACGAAAGCATCTGTTTTTATCAATGGTATTCCAGTCGTAACAGCAATCACCGCATGGGTACTTTTAGGAGAAACCCTGAATATGATACAAGGTTTAGGTGGTATAATTGTACTGCTCGGTGTATTCTTAGCCAATATTTATGGTATGCGCGAGAGGATTCCTTCGAGTCAAGGCTTACTGCAATAAAGGCTTGGCTCAATTCCGTCAGTATCTTAAATCATATTTCTAATCTTTGGTTCACGTAATGCCTAACCTATTTTTTAAAAAAAATTATCTGATAATCCTCTTTTGTCTGCTTAGCACCGCCATTATTGCATGTGGCATCGCCTTCGATAGTAATATACTATTCATTATTGGTGTTGTATCCGTCATATGCTGTTATATCGTTTTAAGAAAAGGCTTAAAGGAATATGCCCGTAAACTGTAGTCTCTAATTCCTGGCAGCTACTCTTTATGGAATTCGACAATACTTTCTTAAACCAGCAATTGGTTGAATGCGGAATTTATTCTTTTATAAAAATCTAACAATAATCTTCTAAACTCTTTATGAAAAATATATACTTACCAAATATATTTGTGATTGCTTTAATATATCTTCAGGCCCTTGCTAATTTCAATAACTTCATACCCGGGAAGGGGTGACAAATAAAAAATTTCATCGGGAATCTGATTACCAATCTCAAAATCTTTGTATTCTATTTTTATTGCCCTATCCGGTTTTTCTTCGATTATCTCGATCTTTAATGGTACATATCCGGAATTCATTTTTCTGAATTTAGACAGGTTTATTGTAATCTCTTTTAAAGGAAAATAAATTTCCTTTGCTAAAATAGGGTTAGAGCTAAAGAGAATCCTTTCTATAATTTGACCACTGCTGTTTAAAAGCAAAATTTCATTCTCTTTATAGCCAACTGTCTTCACAACTTCATCTAAAATAGGCACCCTTCCGGCTAATATATCCCATATAATCTTAGTATCAAGCTTCGATAAGAAGATATGGTCAATATCCAGGTAGCCGTCATGGCATCGAAAAAATTTCTTCTCTGTTAGAGACAATGCTGATACATCTCTCCCATCAATTACTATATGGATAAGAGGCTTTCCCCAAAAATGAGTGATTTCAAGTCTCGCCCTTTGCGGGCTTTTTCCTGCTATAAACAAGTTTGATTCTAATTCGCTGCTGCCACTATTGACAATCACCCTTCCAATACCTTGAAAACTTTCCACATTACTATTCTGTCCTTTTAGATAGGATAATATTTGGGCAGCATCTTTATGGAAAAGGGGTTTAGTTTCGACAGGCTGTTTTAATGTAGAGCACCCTAATGGTAAAAATAAGAAAGAAAAAAGTATACATAGTAAAATATCTTTCCATTTTTTTTCAAAAATCACTGTATATCACCATTAATCTTTTTTTCAATTTCATCTATTTTTCTATTGAGCCGATCTATTTCCGCATTTTCTAAGGAAAGAGTGTTTTTGTAAATCTCCAGGGCATTTTTAAAATCATTAATCTTGTAATAGACATCCCCTAAATGTTCTTTAATAGCTGCATCGTTCGGTGACAGGTTTACAGCCTTCTTCAATGCTACTATTGCCTTATCATAATACCCTTTCTTAAAGTATAGCCATCCAAGGCTGTCTATAATAAAACCGGCATCAGGTCTGTTTTTTATCGCCTTTTCAATTAATTCTTGTGCCCTATCAAGGTTTATACCCTTGTCAGCATATGTGTATCCAATATAGTTAAGGGCCTCTGCATGATTAGGCTCTATACGTATAACCAACTCCATGTGCTCTATGCACTTTTCATTTTCCCCCAATTTATCCAAAACAACCCCAAGGCTGAAAAGAAGGTCTGTGTTATTTTCATTGTATTTAAGCCCATCCTCTAATGTATTTCTGGCACTGAGATAATCTTTCTCCTTTTCATATATAGATTCTAGCATTAAATAGAGTTCGGGCTTATCTGGTTTTTCCTTTATTGTTTCTTTGAGAAGTATTTTTGCCTGTTCGGATTTTTCTTGTTTTCCTAAAATATACGCCATGTGTATTTTAGATCTGATAAAATATTCGCTATCAAATTTTATGGAATCAAAAGTTTTGTACGCATTATCAAAATCTCCACTTTCCTCCATGGCTGCACCCAAATAATAGAGGACTTCCTGGTTATTAGGCCATAAATTCAATATTGATTTAAATTCCGATATCGATTCTTCATATCTCTCATGCCTCAAATATATAAGCCCCAATCTCTTTCTTTCTATATCACCAGGGTTTATTATCCTTTTTATTTCATTAACATACTTATCTGCAAGCTCGTCATAGTCTGAATCATAATAGAGTTCTATAAGCTTTTCCCTTGCTATTATGTTGGAAGGATAAAGATTCAATATTTTTTTATAGGTAATTATTGCATCATTGAGCTGGCCTATGTTGCTATAGATCTCGGCCAATTCAAAAAGCGCTGGAGAAAACTCTGGGTTAATATCAATTGCCTTAACGAATGCTATTTTCGCATTTTCATAATCCTTTAGCTCTACGTATGTCTTACCCCTGTAATAATAGGCCATTAAAAGATCGGGTTCATTCTCAGTAAGTATCGATAGTTCCACTAAGGCAGCATCAAATTCCTTGAGCCCTATTAAGTGGGCTGCTAGATTAAGTCTTATATCCTTATTTTCCGGCTCTCTTAAGAGAATCTCCCTGTATTGAGAAACAGCCAGGTCAAATTTCTCAAGCTGTGAATAAACATCTGCGAGTAAAGTTCGAAAAACAGTATCGTTAGGCTCTATAGTAACTGCCTTCTCAACATAACTAAGGGCCTCTTTTACCTTTCCAACTTCAACAAGTAAATTTGCTAGCTTTGCGAGCAGATAGGCTGAGCTCTTATCATGCCGGATAGCATCTTTTAAATAATTTTCAGCCTCATTAAAGGTACCGTTGTTTAAAGCCAAACAGGCCAGTATGTAATTTTTATAGGCATAATGGAGATCATTTTTATCGGCTTTCTCAGCGGGCCTAAAGTCTTTTGTGGGAAAGGTTTTTTCCTCTATATTACTGCATGATAGGACAATTAAAAGGGGAATGAAAAAGCCAAAGAATTTTTTAAGTTTTTTATTCATCCTAATAAATCTAAGAAATTCTCTTCAAAGTTCGGTATGTTCGCCATTAACCATGCCTTAGTCTTTTTAAGGATTTTCTCCTGTATCTGACGGATCCTTTCTCTTGATATGTTGTATTTGTCTCCTAGTTCCTGGAGTGTCATAGGTTCTTCTGCCAATATTCTACTATCAAATATATCCCTCTGCTTTTCAGAAAGTGTATTTCTATACTCTTCTAATTTTTCACGAAGCAATTTCCTTCGCTCCTCAAGAGAAATCTGTTCGTCAATCTCCATTTCCTTTGACGGCAAAAAAGAACCGTAATCCTGGTTCGAGTCCTCCCTAACCGGTGAATCAATCGAAACTTCCCAAGAACCTAATCGCTGTCCCATTTCTATAATTTCATCTTTCTTTACATCGAGCCTTTCTGCTAAAAGTTTTGGCTCAGGTTCATAACCCAGAGCCAAAAGCCTTTCCTTTTCTCTAGCAAGATTAAAAAAAAGTTTTCTCTGGGCCTGGGTAGTTCCAATCTTGACCAACTTCCAATTCTCCATGATAAACTTCAAAATATAGGCCTTTATCCAAAATGAGGCATAATAAGAAAACTTAATCCCCTTATAAGGATCAAATTTTTTTACTGCCTGCATTAAGCCAATATTTCCTTCCTGAATCAAATCCATAAGATTTTTCATCCAATGCTTATGGAAATCCATTGCAATCTTCACCACTAATCTTAGATTTGACAGGATAAGCTTATGTGCAGCATCTTTATCTTGATTTTCCCTGTACCGAGTGGCAAGGGCTATCTCCTCCTCTTTGCTGAGCAATTTATATCTTCTTACTTCCCATAAATACATCTGCAAAGGATCATAAGAGACTAAATCCCATTTCTCCCTTGCCTTTGGAACAGGACGAAGATCTGGCTCACTTTTTTTAGGCAGATCATGTTCCGCTTTAGGCTTATCTTTTTTTTCTCTTTTATTAGACATGCGCAATACAAAACTATTGGTAAAAAACTTGAACGTTTACCCTATGATAAATCATACATTAGAAATCTTTACCATACAGTATTTCTTTTTCCCTGCCCGGAGTAAGATCGCACTATCCTTTAGGTAATCTACCCCGACTATAGTATCAAAGGATGGCACCTTTTCGCCATTAATATACGCTCCACCCTGAGATATTAGCCTCCTTGCCTCACCCCTTGTTTTGCATAAACCTGCTTGAGCTAAAAGAATATAGGCATCTATACCTTTTTTTAATTCCTCATAGGTTATTTGATAAGATGGCGCCCCTTTAAGGTTATCCTTGGCCGTTTTTCCGAAAAGCTGAAGTGATACATTTTTTGCCTTATCTGCCTCGTGTTTGCCATGGCAAATTTTTGTGGCCTCATAGGCCAATACACCTTTCGCCTTTATTAACGACTCCCCTCCTTTACGCGTAAGATTTTCTATTTCATCCATTGGCAAAAATGTAAAGTAAGAAAGAAACCTCTTTACATCTCTATCATCTATATTTATCCAGTACTGGTAGTATTCATAGGGTGAAGTGAGCTCACGATCAAGCCAAACAGCACCACTTTGGGTTTTCCCCATCTTAGATCCATCAGCAGTAGTTATAAGTGGAAAAGTCAATCCCTCTATGGAATAACCTTCTAACCTCCTTGTAAGGTCAACACCTGCTAAGATATTACCCCATTGATCATTACCACCCATCTGCAAGAGACAATGATAATGTTTTGATAAATACCAAAAATCATAGGCCTGCAGTAACATATAATTAAATTCTAAAAAACTAAGGCCAGTCTCCAATCTTTGGCGATAACTTTCAGCCGTCAACATACGGTTGACACTAAAATGCCTGCCTATATCCCTTAAAAAATCTATATAATTTAAAGGCGCCAGCCAATCAGCGTTATTAAGCATAAGGGCTCTGTCATTATTGAAATCTAAAAAATTAGACAACTGTACCCTTATTCCCTCAGCATTCTTGTCTATTTCCTCTCTCGACATAACCGGTCTTGCCTGATCCTTACCGCTTGGATCGCCCACAAGGGCAGTCCCGCCACCAATCAGAGCTATTGGCCTGTGGCCCCCTCTCTGCATGTGGGCGAGCGACATGATAGGCAGCAGGCTTCCAATGTGTAGGCTTTTTGCAGTTGGATCGAATCCTATATAACAACTAACAGGCTTCTCTAAAAGGTGCCTCAAAGCCTTTTCATCGGTAACTTGTTCAATAAAACCCCTTTCCTGAAATACATCATATACGTTGCTCAACTATCTTCCCCCTTAATTTCAACATATAGCGCCTCATTATCTCATAAAAATCATCTTTATACATTTTGGTTAACCCTGCTAACATGCTCACCAAATATTATTTTATAAAAAGGCCTTAAAATACCATCTTACTTGTTTAAAACATAACCTTGATATAGGATTCATCGCGTAATTTTTTCAACCAGACGGCATATTTTTCTTCAACTTTTTCTTTAAACAATTTAGAGCGTATAGCACTTCTTAAATCCTCAAATTGCTTTATCTTGCCTTTTTTCTCTTCTAATACCTTTAATATCTGAAAACCAGATCCAATACGATCTAAATCGCTATGCTCCCCTGGGGATAAGTTCTCTATCTTTTCTCTCAATGCAGGCTCTATGTTCTCCATTTTTATCCAGCCAAGTTTACCCCCCTCTTCTGCAGCAGGGCCTTTAGAGTATTTCATAGATAGGCCAAAAAAATCTTCCCCATTATCGAGCCTTCTTAAAATATCGTTTCCTAATGCTTTTACTTCAGCGACTTCATCATTATTTATAGGCTCCTTTACGGGTAAAAAAATCCTTGCAAGCAGAACCTTATCCTCCTCTATGAAGTCTTTAATATGCTTATCATAGTAATCCTTCATCTCTGCTTCGGTTATTACTATCTTCGATTTTACCTCATGATTTACCAATCGGGCTTGTTCAATTTCCTGCTTAATCCTTTCTTTATAACCCTCAAAGGTAATTCCCTCTTTTTTTAGACTATATATAAGATCTTCCTGAGTTAGCTCATTATCGATTTTTACCCTCTCAATAGCCTCCTCCACATCCTTTTCTGCCACCATTATTCCAAGCTTACTCGCATGCTGATCTGCTATAAGCTCATTAATCATACTGTTAAGGACTGCCCGGCTAACCTTATGAAAATTTTCTTCATCCTTTTCCCTTAATTGCCCCGCATCCATTCCAGTTAAATTTTTTATAGATGTATTGAGTTCATAAAGTGTAATAATACCACCATTTACTATTGCAACAATCCTATCGGTTACTTCGGCACGAAAATGAGAGGGTAGTAATAACGCTAAAACCAGCCATATACACAATATAGTATTTTTAATTGTTTTCATTTTTCAGGATGATTTTTTCTAATAGAGCGTAATTTATTTTAATATTGTAATTTTCTCGTAACTCCTCTAGCCATTTCTGATAAAGCTCTTCCCGTTTCTCTTCAAGCAAGATTTTTTCTATCTCCATTTTTACTTCTAATATCCCTTTATGACTTTCAGGCTCCCTTTCCAATACTTTTATAATATGATACCCATATGCTGTTTCAATGATATCGCTTACTTCGCCAATTGGAATGGAAAAAACTACCTCAGAAAGTGGCTCAGGTAATGCATCTTTATTTAACCAGTTAATCCCGTGACCATTAAGATTGGTTGAATAAATAGACTCCTGCTTAGCCAAATCAGCTAATTCTTCGCCACTTCTAATGCGCCCCAATAAAGCCTCGGCATCCTCATTTGTTCTGGATACCAATTGAATCACATGAGCCCTTGCCGGTTGTCTAAATTTCATCGCGTGTTCCTTGTAATAATCTGCAATTAAGCTATGAGAAATAGGTGACAAGGTTTCAGTCTTCTTCTCTAGTATCTTTTTAATTACTTTTTGCTCTTTTACTCTTTCCACCCATTCATCATAATCTATACACCTGGCTATTAGTATTTCCTTGAAACTGCCTGAAGGGTAATCCTTTGCAATATCTTCAACCTCATGTATTAATTCTATTTCACTCAATGTAATTCCCTTATCCTTTCCATATTGAAGCACAAGGGAATCATCTACAACCTTATCTATAAGGCTATTTATTGAGGACCAGACAGTTTTTTTAGTGACGTCATTTTCGAAAGCTACAATGTTTACCATTTTTTCCAGATCCTCACTAGTAAATACTCTATCTTCCACCTTTATCACTATGTTTCTGTCAGTGAATATATCAGGGGTGCACGCGGATAGATAAAGGAAGCAGAAAAGACAAACAAATACGAATCTGAGGCATTCTACCATTTCAAGTTTTATCAAAAATACACGTATCTTAAACATCCTTTTTAACAACATCAACCTTTTGTAAATATATTTATAGCCGCTTCGATTCTAAAGAAGCTACATGAGAAAAGCATGTAAAATCGCGCTCCATATAGCCAATTTTTCAATTTTAATAGTTGCGTAAAGACCTCTCGCAAGTATGTGCCTATAAAATGCCGACCTTCACATTATTACTCTTTATCTTCTGCTTAACAGCGGTCAGCTCTTTGATGAGCAATTATTAAAGGATTGGTAAATTTTTATAGCATGTTAACAAAACGCAAAAGGGTAAACAGATTGGCTGGATTAAAAGCTCAGTTTTATCTATTATTTTCTGGTATTTGGGAAAAATTTATTGTGGTAATTTTTTATACCATAAATCTTAACATATTTCTACAGTATATAAGAAGGTATGAAAATACTAAATACAATGTTCTGTTATAAATTGCTATTTGTCAATATTCGAAAGCATAATCTTTCAATCCAGCAATTATTTTTTCTGCCTCTTTAAGACAATTAATACCTCCATTTGTTTTGATAAGAACCTTTAATGTATGTCCCGTCAAAAAACTAAAATTATGTGGGTTGTCATTAACTAATTTACCTAATCTTTCGCTAGAGAGAGGGGTGTCCTCAGAAAAGGAAAAAACCATTGATTTACCATTGATATCTAATTTCTTAGAACGTATTTTTTTAAGGCCAAGGCTTACCCTGATAACAGAGACAAGGTTTGATACCTCTTCTGGCAAAGGGCCAAATCGGTCGATAACCTCCTTTTCCATATCTGCTATTTCCACTTCGTCTTTAGCGGAAGATAATCGTCTGTATATATCAATCCTTACATCACTCTCCGCTATATAATCATAGGGTATAGAAACAGGTAAATCAATGTTTATCTCAGGAAAAATTTCCTCCTGAAAGACCTCTCCCTTGAGTTCTGCCATAGTCTTTTCTATAAGTTTAAGATAAAATTCGTACCCAATAGCCTTTATATGGCCTGACTGAGAAAACCCAAGTATATTACCCCCGCCTCTTATCCTTAAATCATTCAAGGCAATGTTAACCCCTGATCCCAATTGAGAAAAATCCATTAAAACTTTTAGCCTCTTCTGGGCCTCAACTGTTATTCTTGAGCTCTCCGAGACCAAAAGATATGCATATGCCTTAGTATCAGATCTACCTACCCTACCCCTAAGCTGATAGATTTCCGACAGACCAAATAGATCAACCTGGTTAATGATTATTGTGTTAGCTGAGGCAATATCCAGCCCCGAGTCTATTATCGTAGTGCATACAAGGATATCAGTCTCCTTATTCAAAAACCTTATCATTGCATCCTCTAGCTCTTTCTCTCTCATCTGGCCATGGGCTATATCGATCTTCGCTCGCGGAGCTAAGGTACATATTCGAGAGGCTATAGCCTCAATATTCTTAACACGATTATGAACAAAAAATATTTGACCTCCCCTATCTAATTCTCTCTCTATGGCTTGTGATATTACCTCCTCATCATATTTAGATATGTAAGTTTGAATAGCTAATCTTTCCGCAGGTGGAGTTTGAATAATGCTACAATCTCTTACACCCATCAGGGTCATGTGAAAAGTCCTTGGTATAGGGGTTGCTGTCATCGCTAGAACATCTACTGAGCTGCGATATTTCTTTAATGTTTCTTTTGCCTTAACACCAAATCGTTGTTCTTCATCAATAATAAGCAACCCAAGGTTTTTAATTATAATATCATCGGATAAAAGCCTATGTGTACCAATAATAATATCAACTTTTCCACGGGCCAATTCAGCAACTATTTTTCTTTGCATGGATTTCGGGACAAAACGGCTTAAGACATCAATCTTTACTGGATAAGAATTAAAACGCTTGCTAAATGTTTGATAATGTTGCTCTGCTAAAACAGTAGTTGGAGTAAGTATTGCCACTTGTTTACCATCCATAACGGCCTTAAAGGATGCCCTTATAGCTATCTCTGTCTTTCCGAACCCTACATCACCACATATAAGACGATCCATAGGTGTATCAGATTCCATATCTGAAAGAACATCATCGATAGCCTTTGACTGATCCTTGGTCTCTTCATAATCAAAGGTCGCCTCAAACTCTCTGTAGTAGTTATCTGGTTTTGAAAAGGCAAAACCCTTGTATAACCTTCTCGCTGCATAAATTTTAAGAAGTTCCTTCGCTATTCTTTCTATTGATTTCCTAGCCTTGTTTTTCGCAGTTGGCCAAGCCCTACCCCCCAACCTATCCAATGGGGGATTATCATCATCCAAACCCACGTATTTCTGGATACTATTCATCCGTTCCGCAGGGATATAAAGCCTGTCATTATCTATGTACTCGATAATCAAAAAATCCCTTACCTTTTCACCAATTTCCATTCTTACAAGGCCCTTGTAGCGCCCGATGCCATGATCCTGATGCACTACCAGGTTATTTTCCTGCAACTGGCTTAAGTCGGTCCAGGGGATAGTCTCTATACTGCCAAGTTTTGTCCTTCTCTCTCCACCAGTCTTTTTACCGAATATTTCATCCTCAGTAATGATAATAAGCGAGGATTCAGGATATCCAAACCCTTGCGAAAGATGGCCCAAACAAATATAAAGCCCCCTGCCATTTTTTAAATCCGACCAATCTCGAAGCAATTCCTTAGCTTCAAGATTATAATTGAGCAGTATTTCCTGAAGCCTCCCTGCCTGTTGTTCGGTTCTACATAAAAGGAGAATACGTTTTCCTTCCTCTATCCATTCACTGATTTTTTTAGCGAGAGCTCCTATTGAAACCTGTTTGTTATCCTTATCATTATAGGCCCGTGCTAAATGATCCTGGATTGTCCCGCTCATGTTAACAGTCAAGGAACCTTCTTCCGATTTAGCGCTTACAGGGATATGAAAAAAATTAATCCTTGAAAATGGAGAAATAGCCTCCTCTAATTCCTCCATGCTAAGGAAAAGCCCATCTGTTTGTGGAAATGGTCTGCCATCTTCAAGGGAATCATTTTTAAATTTTTCTGTCTCTTTCGAATATTTTTTTAAAACAGACCCAGCATTCCCCGGAAAACTATCGGAATTAATTATCGATATGTATCCTTCTATAGGAAGATACCGAAAAATAGTATCAAGATAGGGATAAAAATGTTTTAACCAGCCCTCTTGCCCAGAAAAGCTTACTCCTATATCCGGGCTTATAGGAAGCCTGCCCATAGATCTTGCCCTTTTAATATTTGTTGATGTTAACAATATTTCACTTGCGGGCAAGACAGTTAAATCCTTTATTTCAGCCCTTGATCTCTGGCTTATCGGGTCAAAAATTCTTATTGACTCAACTGTTTCTCCCCAAAACTCAATCCTAATTGCAGAATCATAAAGTGGCGGATATAAATCAATTACCCCTCCTCTAACTGAGAAATCACCCCGTTCTTCAACAATCGATGTCCTGAAATAGCCGAAGATCAACAATTTCTTTATAAAATCATCCCTGTCAACATCCTCATTAACCGCTATGTATTCAATCGATCTCAAAAAAATATCTTTAGGCATAAGGTTCATCATAATTGCATCTATAGAGGTCACGACAATTGCATCTTGTAAGGTCGAAAGGGCGTAAAGCGCACCAATTCTCTCGCCAATCAGTTCCTTTGGAGGGCTTAACCCTGTAAAGGGAGAGACGTCATAAGCAGGAAAAAGAAATATCCTCTCAGCCTGTTTTGAGAGAAAAAATATAAGGTCCTTATAAAAAATTTTCGCCTCATCAGCGCTAGGCAAAATTATAAGAAAAGGGTGATTAAATTCTCTAACTGCCTCCGCTAAAACGTAATTTGTAGCAGAACCAGAAATGCCAATTACCTCTATGAGCCTTTTTTTGTTCTCAATCCCTCTGGAAATTTTATTAATGCTATCAAAACGATCAAACATAGATATAATGTACTCTTCAACAAATTCGAGTTTTATTTTAATACCAAACTTCTTGTTTTCTTCTCCGTTATTTATAAAGGAGTAAAATCCTTTTAATAATAAATATTCGCAAGTTCCTCAGCCATCTTTTTTTTCTCCTCCAGATCTGTTACGCGATAAAGAATTAACATTTCATTCTGACTCGGCCCTGCGCCCTGGTAAGTCCCTACACCATGCAAGCCGGCAACCCAATTCTGAAGAAATCTCATAATTCTCATTCTATGTTTTGCCGGAGCTGCAGACTTAAGATATTTGGCGACATATTCTCCTATCTCCGGGTTTTCCAAATCCATTTCGCTTGGCATGGTAACGGCTATTCCACCTGCTATATCACCGGCTAAAGCCAGCACCTCCCAAAAGCTTTCATTCGTATTTAATTTTGATAGATTACTCATTGCGTCATCCGGCATAAAAACACCAGAGCCAGGAGGGTCCTCCTTTCCCATATAGGCAGCACTGACAGCACATGCAAGGGATGTATTGTTCAGTTGTATCATTCTCGTTATCTTTTGCACAATGTGGGATTTCCTCGAGATTCCATGATATTCAGCAATAAGCTGCGTTGCCCCGATAATAAGATCCATAAAACCAACCTTGCAGGCCCCGCCACAATTCATTCTATGAGTTTTTGCAAAGCGCGAGATAAATTTTTGGGTATACTCGATTTCTCCGCACATAAACACCCTTTCCCATGGAACAAAGACATGATCAAACACGATAAGAGATGTTTCTCTCTGGCCATAAATAGGATTACCTAAATAACGTAAACTTTCGGCATACTCCCTCTCAACACTGTAAGCATTGTATTGCCCTATATAAGTCATCCCCTCAGCGCCATTAGGTACTGCAAATGCAAGGGCATAGTCTTCCTCCCCTTTTTGGCAGGATAAACCAGGTAAAATCAAATTTTCATCTGCAGCATAAGCCCCGGTAGAATGCTGTTTAGCACCGCACACTATAATTCCGTCGCCTCTTCTTTCAACAATATGAACATAAGAGTCTGGATCCTGGTCAAGAGGTCTCTTGCTCCTGTCACCCTTAGTATCTGTTACCGACCCACTTACAACCAGATCCTCCTTTTGAGCATATGTAAGGTATTCATTAAAACGAGCATGATAATCTGTTCCCAGCTCCTTGTCCATTTCCCATGTAGTTGCTGCAAGGGATGGAAGCATTTCATTGCCAGGGCATCTGTAATTGCAGGTACCTAGTTTTTGACTGTTCATTCGCGCCATATCTAAACGCCTTTGAAGATCCTCAGTATTTTGATGTATATGCAGACTCCTGCTTATAGTGTCTCCGGTAAAAAGCGATTTCGCCGTCATCATATCAGAATATTTTGGGTCCATTGTTAGTTCATAAATTTTTGCAGTCGCATCAATTACACCCCTTGATATCGGATGATCGTTTAACCTTTCCACCCTCTTACCGCCTATAAAAAACCTTGGCCTAAGCTTAGAAACCCTTTCCCTGTAATCATCTACTGTCTTTAAAGTCATAACTTCCCCCGATTTGTATTTGTAGTTTTTCGAATTTAAAAAATATATTTCAGCATATTTTTTACGTCAAGCTCAAATTGGATGCAACATGCTATTAAAGAAGATTGCTCAGGATCTTCCGTGATAATTGCATACCCAATCTATCGTTGACAATCAAAGCGCACATTATTACCTTTTACATATACATTTCGGCAAACAGATTACCCGCCTGAGGGTTTTTTTATCAAGACCCTTTATTACTTAAGAAAGGAATTTTCAGTCGGTGATCTAAAGCTAAAATATATAGAGCAATCTGTAAGCTCGATATATGAACTCAATTGCCAAAGAGAGCTTTACGCTAACATGGTAATTTGTAAATGAGCTTCATGAAGCTCAATTTTAAATATTTTTTTTGATTTACCTGTATGAGAGGCAAATCTGCCGAAAAGGCAACTGGTTGAGCGCTTTCGTCTACCGAGATGTTCACGGCGCATGCAGGTTAGCGCGAGTTTTCCCTTTGCAAGGAAGGGACAACTTGAAGGATCAAAGAAATTATAGGCGCAAATGAATACAATTTTCAAGGCTCTCCCACATTATATGTACATAAAGATAATTTTAAGGAGATAAAAAATCATGCGTTTTGATAAATTCACACTTAAAGCACAGGATGCGCTTCAAAATTCTCAGGAACTAGCATCCAAAAAAGGCCATCAGCAAATAGAGCCTGAACATCTATTATACGCAATCCTGGAACAGAAGGATGGTATCATCCCCTCAATGCTGGTAAAGATAGGGGTAAATGAAGGACATATACTCTCTGAATTAGAGCAACTACTTGATAAAAAACCCAAGGTAAGCGGAACAGGGTATGGAGATGCATATATTTCACCTCGATCAAAAGAGGTACTTAACCAATCAATAAAAGAAGCTGGCCAAATGAAGGATGACTATATAAGCATAGAACATATCCTGCTTGCAATAGTCGAAGAAAAGGCAGGAGAGGCCTCAAAGATTTTATCCTCTCATGGAATGACAAGAGAAAACATACTAAAGGTCCTTATTGATATTAGGGGTGGTCAAAGGGTTGTAGACGCAAATCCTGAGGATAAATATCAGGCTATCGAACGCTTTAGTAAGGACTTAACAAGTATGGCAAAGGAGGACAAGCTGGACCCCGTAATAGGGCGAGACGATGAAATCAGAAGGGTAATTCAGGTTCTTTCAAGAAGGACAAAGAATAATCCTGTTTTAATAGGAGAACCCGGTGTCGGAAAGACCGCTATTGCTGAGGGCCTTGCTCAACGGATTATCCGTGAGGATGTGCCCGAAACCTTGAAAGATAAAAGAGTTATATCCCTTGATATGGGATCCCTCATAGCAGGAGCTAAATACAGGGGTGAATTTGAAGATAGGTTGAAGGCCTTTCTAAAAGAGATTTCAGAGGCGCAAGGTTCAATTATTCTGTTTATTGATGAACTGCATACGCTTGTAGGCGCTGGAGCTGCAGAAGGTGCAGTTGACGCCTCTAATATGCTAAAGCCAGCACTGGCAAGAGGAGAATTAAGGTGTGTAGGGGCAACCACAATAAAGGAATACAGAAAATATATAGAAAAAGATGCCGCCCTGGAAAGACGTTTTCAGCCTATTGTTGTGAGCGAACCAACGGTTGAGGATACCATATCCATACTCAGGGGCATAAAGGATAAATATGAGGTACACCACGGTGTAAGAATAAAAGACTCCGCACTGGTATCCGCTGCAGTACTTTCAAACCGATATATCACAGATCGTTTCCTGCCTGACAAGGCTATAGACCTGGTAGATGAAGCCACAAGCAGACTAAGAATAGAGATAGATAGCCTACCCTCAGAGATAGATGATTTTAGAAGGAAGATAATTCAGCTCGAGATAGAGAGGGAGGCCCTTAAAAAAGAAACGGATAATTCCTCTAAACAACGACTCGTTAAAATTGGGGAGGAGCTTAAAGACTTAAAAGATCAGTTGGATGGCATGACAAGGCACTGGGAAAAAGAAAAGGAAATAATTAAAAGCATAAGGGAAATAAAAGAGCAAATAGATAATTCGAAATCAGAGGCCCAGATCGCTGAAAGGCAGGGAGACCTGGCAAAAGCGGCGGAGTTACGATATAGCAGTATCCTAGGGCTTGAAAAAAGGCTTTCAGAGGAAAAAGGAAAACTCAACGAATTTCAATCTGACTTAAAGATGCTGAAAGAAGAGGTCGACAGCGAGGATATTGCCAGGGTAGTGTCCAAATGGACGGGCATACCTATAGAGAGAATGCTGGAAGGAGAAAGGGAAAAACTGCTAAAGATTGAAAAGAGGATTGAGGAGAGGGTAATAGGGCAGAAAGACGCTGTAGTAGCCGTTGCTAATGCAGTTCGAAGGGCTCGATCAGGCCTCCAGGAACCAAATCGCCCTATTGGCTCATTTATATTCCTGGGACCAACCGGTGTAGGTAAAACAGAGCTGGCAAAGGCCTTGACTGAGTTTCTATTTGATGATGAAAAATACATGATCAGGATAGACATGTCTGAATATATGGAAAAGCACTCCGTGGCAAGAATGATAGGCGCACCACCTGGCTACGTAGGATATGATGAAGGCGGGTATCTAACCGAATCAGTGAGAACCCACCCATACTCTGTGATCCTCCTGGATGAAATTGAAAAAGCCCATCCTGATGTATTCAACATACTTCTACAAATCCTGGATGATGGAAGAATGACTGATGGTAAAGGCAGAACCGTCGATTTTAAAAACACGTTACTTATTATGACATCTAATATTGGCAGCCAAATCATTAGAGAATACTCGGAAAAGAATAAACAAGAAATGGAAAATCTTGTCATGAATATACTGAGAGAAACCTTTAAACCAGAATTTCTAAACAGGATTGACGAGACAATAATATTTAATTCGCTTGATAAGGCGGAGATTAAAAAAATCGTAGATATCCAGATTGATACATTGATAAAAAGATTACAGGACCGCAAGATACAGTTTACATTAACGGACAGCGCAAAGGACTTTCTGGTTAATGTTGGATTTGATCCAGTGTACGGAGCAAGGCCGCTAAAACGCGCAATACAACATCACATAGAAGATGAGCTGGCATTGAAAATTTTAAGCGGTGATATTAAAGATGGAGACAATGTTACGGTTCATGTTGATGATGGAAAAATTGTATTCAAGTAATAGATCTTTTCGTAAGCCCCGCCTTTTAGGTTAAACATGGAGAAATGGAATTATGACTAAACATAGAGCTTATATCATAAAATACTTCGTGTCTTTCTTGCTTAGTACTCTTGTTATACTCCTTGCAGTCATAATTCTTCCATCAAATCTCTTAGGTGACCAAAAATTTCCAAGGGAGAATGCTATTGTAAAGGCAGCCAGAAAGGTAAGCCCCGCTGTTGTTAATATCAGCACAAGTAAGATAGTAGAGAGGGGGATAAACCCCTTTTTTTCTCAGGAAGGCAATGATTTTTTTAACAATTTTTTCAAAGATTTTTTTGAACCAAGAAGGAAATATGTAAAAAACAACCTTGGCTCTGGCGTAATTATTGATGGAGTCCACAAATATATATTGACAAATCACCATGTAATTGTAAAGGCCTCAAAGATAACTATCACATTAGATAACGAAAGGGAATATGATGCCAGGGTGGTGGGTACCGACCCGGAATCTGATCTTGCTGTACTAAAAATCGAAACGGACTCCGCCATCCCTACCGTTACAATGGGGAGGTCAGATGATTTAATGATTGGCGAAACAGTTATAGCCATAGGCAATCCATTTGGACTTTCCCATACAGTAACAACAGGTGTAATAAGCGCTATTAACCGATCGGTAAGAGCTGAAAATAAAACCTATCATAATTTCATACAAATAGATGCATCCATTAACCCAGGCAACAGCGGCGGGCCACTTGTGAATATAAACGGAGAGCTTATTGGCATCAACACAGCCATATATTCCGGTGCAGAAGGCATTGGCTTTGCTATCCCGATCAACAGGGCAAAAAGGATTGTCAGTGACCTCATAAATTACGGTCATGTTCACACGGCCTGGCTAGGCATTAAGGTCCAGGATTTAACCGAGAAATTGGCAAAATATTTTCGCATGCCTGGAATACACTCCGGCGCACTTATCTCAGAGATCGTTTCAGATTCTCCTGCACACAATAATACTATTAAAAGGGGTGATATTATTACAGAGTTCAATAGGCATAAAATAAATAGCAGCCGAGACTATTATGATGAATTGTCCCAGCACACGGCTGGTGAAATGCTTAGCCTGGTTCTCTTCAGAAATGGGGAAAAGATAAAAGTAAAGATAAAGGCCGCTTCTTTCCCATCAAACCTTGCCCTTGACTTTGCATTTGAACGATTTGGCTTCCAGGTAGAAGAATTAAATAAACGCCTGTCTTCAAAATACGGCCTTAACCAGAGCGAGGGATTGGTAATTATCGATGTTAAGAAAGGCTCTCAGGCATACCATATAGGCATAGAGCCGGGCGATCTGGTAATAGGGATAAGTGAGCTCACATTGAAAAATAAAGAAGATTTCAGAAAGGCAATAATTAGATACAGACTAAAAGAGAGCATTACCGTTCTTATTCAACGAGGATGGACAGTATATTCAGTTCCCTTCAAGATGTAAAGGTGCGTGTTAATACTTACCTTTCCCGCAACACCAGCACACTTTTTCCTTTCAGTATCATGCAGCTATGTGGTGTATTCTATGAAAAGTGATGGAAAAATCTGTACGATGTGGCCTTTGCATATTACCCTTTCTGTTTATTTTTTTACCCTCATGTATTGTTAAGGCCGACATGTTACGCAAAAGGAACCTTTCCACGACAAGCCGTGTGAAATTATACATGTAGAGAGATTTAAATAGGACCTCAGGTTTACCCCCACATTTAATACCTTTTATGTAAAAAATTTATTTTTTTGCAACCCTTCTTGAAAAATTTCATTTCTAAACGACACAAAATAATAATAGATGCCACATTTAATTTGTTAACCGAATTCATAAATAAAGGAGGGAAAAGATGAACAAAAATAAATTTTTTATTGCCTTATTTGCGACAATTTTGTGCGTTACTTTTGTCACGCCGTCAGCTTGGGCCGGAA